>NZ_KV824642.1:0-33481 GCF_001816045.1 Kytococcus sp. HMSC28H12 | reverse complement strand
CGCACCGTCGGTGACGGTGCGGGGCCCTGTGCGTCGGGTCCGAGGACCTCAGCGGGTGGTGGTGGAACCGCCCGCGGCCACGATCTTCTGCTCGGCGGAGGCCGAGAACTTGTCGGCGGTCAGGTTGACCGCCACAGTGATCTCGCCGGTGCCCAGCACCTTGACGGGCTGGCCCTTGCGCACCAGACCGGCCTCGACCAAGGAGTCGACGGTGACGTCGCCGCCCTGCGGGAAGTGCGTGGCGATCTGGTCCACGTTCACGACCTGGTAGGTCACCTTGAACGGGTTCTTGAAGCCACGGAGCTTCGGCAGACGCATGTGCATCGGCGTCTGGCCACCCTCGAACCGCTCGGGCACCTGGTAACGAGCCTTCGTTCCCTTGGTACCGCGACCGGCGGTCTTGCCCTTCGAGGCCTCACCACGACCCACGCGGGTCTTGGCCTTCTTGGCACCGGGGGCCGGACGGAGGTCGTGGACCTTCAGCGGCGACTCGGTCGCCTCGGTGGTCTCCACCTCGACAGTGTTCTTGTCGGCCATCGTCAGTTCACCTCCTCCATCGTCACCAGGTGGGTGACGCTCTTGACCATGCCACGGATCTCCGGGCGGTCCTGCTTCTCGACCGTGTGGCCGATCCGCTTCAGGCCCAGGCTGCGCAGCGTCTCACGGTGCTGCGGCTTGGCGCCGATGGCGGAACGGACCTGGGTCACCTTGAGCGTGGCCATCAGGCCCCCTCTCCGGCAGCCGCGGCGCGGGCGCGCAGCAGGGCCGCGGGAGCGACGTCCTCGAGCGGCAGGCCACGGCGCGCGGCCACGGCCTCCGGCTGCTCGAGCTGCTTCAGCGCCTGCACCGTGGCGTGCACGATGTTGATCTGGTTGTCCGAACCCAGCGACTTGGTCAGCACGTCGTGGATGCCGGCGCACTCCAGCACGGCGCGGACCGGGCCACCGGCGATCACACCGGTACCGGGCGCGGCCGGGCGCAGCATGACGATGCCGGCGGCGTCCTCACCCTGGGTCGGGTGCGGGATGGTGCCACCGATGCGCGGGACGCGGAAGAAGTTCTTCTTCGCCTCCTCGACGCCCTTGGAGATCGCCAGCGGCACCTCCTTGGCCTTGCCGTAGCCGACGCCGACGTTGCCGTCGCCGTCACCCACCACGACCAGGGCGGTGAAGCTGAAGCGACGACCACCCTTCACGACCTTGGCGACACGGTTGATGGTGACGACGCGCTCGAGGTACTGGTTGCCCTCGTCGCGACCGCCGTCGCGGCCACCGCGCCCGCGGCCGCCGTCACGGCCACCACGGTCGTTGCGACCCTGACCGCGGCCACCGCGGTTGTTGCGGTCGTTGGACCGCTCGTTGGTGCGGTCACCGGCGGTGGTCTTCTGGGCCTCCGCGCCGGTGAGCTCGCCTCCCTGCTGAGTCTCAGCCATCAGAGGTCCTTTCCCTGGGTTGCACGGGTGTTCTCGGTCATCACAGCGTCAGACCACCCTCACGGGCACCGTCCGCGACGGCGGCGATTCGACCGGCGTAGCGGTTGCCACCACGGTCGAACACGACGGCCTCGACACCAGCGGCCTTGGCACGCTCGGCGACGAGCTCGCCGACCTTGCGGGCCTTGGCGGACTTGTCCATCTCGGCGCCACGCAGCTCGGTCTCCATGGTGGAGGCCGACGCCAGGGTCTTGCCCTGCACGTCGTCGATCACCTGGACGAACATGTGGCGGCTCGAGCGGTGCACGGCCAGGCGCGGACGCTCGGCGGTGCCGGAGACCTTCTTGCGCAGGCGGGCGTGGCGACGGTCGCGCGAGGCGACGGAGCCCTTGGGGCGCTTCACGATCTTTGCCATGGCTTACTTACCAGCCTTTCCGACCTTGCGGCGGATGTGCTCGCCCTCGTAGCGCACACCCTTGGCCTTGTACGGGTCGGGCTTGCGCAGCTTGCGGATGTTGGCGGCGACCTCACCCACGAGCTGCTTGTCGATACCGCTCACGGAGAACTTGGTGGGGCTCTCCACGGCGAAGGTGATGCCCTCGGGGGCCTTCACCAGGATCGGGTGCGAGTAGCCGAGCGCGAACTCCAGGTCCGAGCCCTTGGCCACCACGCGGTAACCGGTGCCGTTGATCTCGAGGGTCTTGGAGTAGCCCTCGGTCACGCCGGTCACCATGTTCTGCACCAGGCTGCGGCTCAGACCGTGACGGGCGCGGGAGTCGCGCTCGTCGTCCGGGCGGGACAGCTCCACAGCACCCTCGTCGTTCTTCGCGGCCGTGATCGGCGCAGGGATCGTGGTGGTCAGCTCGCCCTTCGGGCCCTTGACCTTCACGTCCTGGCCGTCGATGGTCACGTCGACACCACTGGGCACAGTGACGGGAAGACGTCCAATACGAGACATTCTCTAGTTCCTTCCTCGTCCTGGGCTCACCAGACGTAGGCGAGGACTTCCCCGCCCACGCCCTTGGCTGCAGCCTGCTTGTCGGTCAGAAGGCCCGAGGAGGTCGACAGGATCGCGATGCCCAGGCCACCCAGGACCTTCGGCAGGTTCGTCGACTTGGCGTACACACGGAGACCGGGCTTGGACACCCGGCGCACACCCGCGATGGAACGCTCACGGTTCGGGCCGTACTTCAGGGAGATGACGAGGGTCTTGCCGACCTCCGCCTCCTCCTCGCTCCACTCGCCGATGTAGCCCTCGGTCTTGAGGATGTCGGCGATGTGGGCCTTCAGCTTCGAGAACGGCATGCGGACCTCGTCGTGCTGCGCCGAGTTGGCGTTGCGCACGCGGGTCAGCATGTCCGCGATCGGATCAGTCATGGTCATGGGCAGTCGCGCCCTTCCTCATCCTGGTTTCGCCGGGTGGAACGGGGGTGCGTTCCCGCGGCGCCGCAGCGCACCCGGGGACCTGTGATGGAGTGGAGTGGATTCAGAACGTGGTCACCAAGAGGACTTGGTGACGCCCGGGAGCTGGCCGGCGTGGGCCATCTCGCGCAGGCAGATGCGGCACAGGCCGAACTTGCGGTACACGGAGTGCGGACGGCCGCACCGCTGGCACCGCGTGTAGGCACGCACGGCGAACTTCTGCTTCTTCGCGGCCTTGTTCTTCAGAGCGGTCTTCGCCACGTCAGTTCTCCTTGAACGGGAAGCCCAGAGCGCGCAGCAGCGCACGGCCCTCGTCGTCGGTCTCGGCGGTGGTCACGACCGTGATGTCCATGCCGCGGACGCGGTCGATCTTGTCCTGGTCGATCTCGTGGAACATGGACTGCTCCGTGAGACCGAAGGTGTAGTTGCCCTTGCCGTCGAACTGCTTCGGGGAGAGGCCGCGGAAGTCACGGATACGGGGCAGGGCCACCGACACCAGACGGTCCAGGAACTCCCACATGCGGTCGCCACGCAGGGTGACGTTCGCACCGATCGGCATGCCCTCACGCAGCTTGAACTGCGCGATGGACTTCTTGGCACGGTTCACGCGCGGCTTCTGACCGGTGATGGTGGTCAGGTCGCGGATGGCGCCGTCGATGAGCTTGGAGTCGCGGGCGGCCTCGCCCACGCCCATGTTCACGACGACCTTGGTGACGCCGGGGATCTGCATCACGTTGGCGTAGCCGAACTCGGACTTCAGCGCGTCGCGGATCTCGGAGCGGTAGCGCTCCTTCAGACGGGGCGCCGGGCGCTCGGCCGCGGTCTGCTCGGTCATCTCGGTGGTCTCACTCATGCCAGGTCCTTGCCCGAGCGCACGGACACGCGGGTCCGGGTGGCCTTGGTGCGGCCGTTGCGCTCGACGTTCTCGACACGCGTGCGGACGCGGGTCGGGGTGTTGGTCTCCGGGTCCACCAGCGCCACGTTGGACACGTGGATGGGGGCCTCGACGGTCTGGATGCCGCCGGCGCCGCCGCCCACACCGGCCTTGGTGTGCTTGGTGACGCGGTTGATGCCCTCCACGAGCACGCGGTTGCGCTCGGGGTAGACCTCGATCACGCGACCGGTCTTGCCGCGGTCACCGCCGTTCTCCTGCTTGCGGCCGGTCACCACCTGGACCAGGTCGTTCTTCTTGATCTTCATCTTCGCCAAGGCTCAGATCACCTCCGGGGCCAGCGACACGATGCGCATGAACTGGTTGTCACGCAGCTCGCGTCCGACCGGACCGAAGATGCGGGTGCCGCGGGGCTCCCCGTCGGCCTTGAGGATGACGGCAGCGTTCTCGTCGAAGGAGATGTAGCTGCCGTCGGGACGACGGCGCTCCTTCGTCGTGCGGACGATGACCGCCTTGACGACATCACCCTTCTTCACGTTGCCGCCGGGAATGGCGTCCTTCACCGACGCGACGATCGTGTCGCCGATGCCGGCGTAGCGACGGCCCGAACCGCCGAGAACACGGATGCAAAGGAGCTCCTTCGCACCGGTGTTGTCGGCGACGCGCAGTCGCGACTCCTGCTGGATCACTGCAAACTCCTGTCGTCGAGCAGGTTCTCACCCCGCCGTACGGGGGTGAGCCTTGCCGAACCGGATGGGCTGAAGGTGGGGCTGGGACCCGAGGTCCCACCGGCCTGGGGCCGGGCGGGACCTCGGGATCGGTCCCCACCATCGATGGGTCTTACTTGGCCTTCTCCACGACCTCGACCAGGCGCCAGCGCTTGGTCGCGGAGGTCGGGCGGGTCTCGGCGATGCGGACGAGATCGCCGACGCCGGCGGTGTTGTTCTCGTCGTGCGCCTTGACCTTCTTGGTCTTGCGGATGACCTTGCCGTACAGCGCGTGCTTCACGTGCTCCTCGAGGGCGACGGTGATGGTCTTCTCCATCTTGTCGCTCACGACGTAGCCGCGACGCTCCTTGCGGAACTGACGGCCACCGGGAGCCAGCAGCTTGCCGGACTCGGACACCTCGGGGGTGGTCTGCTCGGACATCAGGCCTCCTGGGCGGCGCGGCCGATGTTGAGCTCGCGCTCGCGCATCTCGGTGTAGATACGGGCGATGTCCTTGCGCACCGCGCGGAGGCGGCTGCTGTTGGACAGCTGACCCGTGGCGGACTGGAAACGCAGGTTGAACAGCTCCTGCTTCGCCTCGGCCAGGGCGTCACGCAGGGCCTGGTCGTCCAGGCCGCGCAGGTCGGTCATCGTCTTGTCGTCGGAGCCGAGCGCCATCAGGCGTCACCACCCTCACGTGCCACGATGCGGCACT
Source organism: Kytococcus sp. HMSC28H12 (assembly GCF_001816045.1). Classification (NCBI taxonomy): domain Bacteria; kingdom Bacillati; phylum Actinomycetota; class Actinomycetes; order Micrococcales; family Kytococcaceae; genus Kytococcus; species Kytococcus sp. HMSC28H12. Next base: position 28,313 of record NZ_KV824642.1, on the reverse strand, counting down.
TCATCGGAAGCTTGTGCATGGCCAGGCGGAGCGCCTCGCGAGCGACCTCGTCGCTCACACCCGAGAGCTCGAACATGATGCGGCCCGGCTTGACGTTGGCGACCCAGAACTCGACCGAACCCTTACCGGAACCCATGCGGACCTCGGCAGGCTTCTTGGTCAGCGGACGGTCGGGGTAGATGTTGATCCACACCTTTCCGCCTCGCTTGATGTAACGGGTCATCGCGATACGCGCGGACTCGATCTGGCGGTTGGTGACGTAGGCCGGCGTCAGGCACTGGATGCCGTACTCACCGAAGGCCAGCTGGGTGCCGCCCTTGGACGCGCCACCACGCTTGGGGTGGTGCTGCTTGCGGTGCTTCACACGACGCGGGATCAGCATCAGTTCTCGCCTCCCTCGGGCGCCTTGGTCTCAGCGGCCGGCGCGGACTGCGGGGCGTCGCGACGCGGGCCACGACCGCGGCCACGACCCGGACGGTCGCCACGGCCACGGCGCTGCTGCGGGGCGTTGGCCTGCTCGCGAGCGAGCTCCTTGTCGGTCATGTCGCCCTGGTAGATCCAGACCTTCACGCCGATGCGGCCGAACGTGGTGCGGGCCTCGTAGAAGCCGTAGTCGATGTTCGCGCGGAGGGTGTGCAGCGGCACGCGGCCCTCGCGGTAGAACTCGGTGCGGGACATCTCGGCGCCACCCAGGCGGCCGGAGCACTGGACACGGATGCCCTTGGCGCCGGCGCGCTGCGCGGACTGGATGCCCTTCTTCATGGCGCGACGGGTCGACACACGAGCAGAGAGCTGCTCGGCGATGCCCTGGGCCACGAGCTGGGCCACGGCCTCGGGGTTCTTCACCTCGAGGATGTTGAGCTGCACCTGCTTGCCGGTCAGCTTCTCCAGCTGGCCGCGCAGGCGGTCCGCCTCGGCGCCACGGCGACCGATGACGATGCCCGGGCGAGCGGTGTGGATGTCCACACGCACGCGGTCACGGGTGCGCTCGATCTCGACCTTGGCGATGCCCGCGCGCTCCATGCCGGTGGACAGCAGCCGACGGATGGCCACGTCCTCCTTCACGAAGTCTGCGTAGCGCTGGCCCTCGGCGGTCGAGTCGGCGAACCAACGGGTCTTGTGGTCGGTGGTGATGCCCAGACGGAAGCCGTGCGGGTTGATCTTCTGACCCATCAGCGGGTCCCTCCCTTGGCGTTCTCGTCGGTCTTCTGCGACACGAGCACGGTGATGTGGCTCGTGCGCTTCAGGATCTTGCTCGCCCGCCCCTGCGCACGGGGGCGGAAACGCTTCATGCTCGGACCCTCGTCGACGAAGGCCTCGCTGACGTACAGCGAGTTCTCGTCGAAGGCGGTCGCGTCGCGGTCGGCCATGAAACGGGCGTTCGCAATAGCGCTCTGCAGCACCTTCATCACCGGCTCGCTCGCACCCTGGGGGGCGAACTGCAGCACGGCCAGGGCCTCAGAGGCCTGCTTGCCACGGATCAGGTCCACGACGCGGCGAGCCTTCATGGGCGTCACGCGGACGTACCGCGCCTGCGCCTTGGCTTCCATGTCAGTCCCTCTTCAGTCGTTCTGGTGGTAAGTGGTGTGATCGCCGGTGGCGGTCACGGTGCTGTGGATCAGCGACGGGCCTTGCGGTCGTCCTTGACGTGACCACGGAAGGTCTTCGTCGGGGCGAACTCGCCGAGCTTGTGGCCGACCATCGACTCGGTCACGAAGACCGGGACGTGCTTGCGACCGTCGTGCACGGCCAGGGTGTGACCGAGCATGTCCGGGGTGATCATCGACCGGCGGGACCAGGTCTTGATCACGTTCTTGGTGCCGGCTTCGTTCTGGGCGTCCACCTTCTTGGCAAGGTGGTCGTCGACGAAGGGGCCCTTCTTGAGGCTACGAGGCATCTCAGGTGCTCCTATCAGCGCTTCTTGCCGGTGCGGCGACGGCGGACGATCATCTTGTCGCTGGCCTTGCCCTTCTGGCGGGTGCGGCCCTCCGGCTTGCCCCAGGGGCTGACCGGGTGGCGACCACCAGAGGTGCGTCCCTCACCACCACCGTGCGGGTGGTCGACCGGGTTCATGACCACACCACGCACGGTCGGGCGCTTGCCCTTCCAGCGCATGCGGCCGGCCTTGCCCCAGTTGATGTTGGACTGCTCGGCGTTGCCGACCTCACCGATGGAGGCGCGGCAGCGGGCGTCGACATTGCGGATCTCGCCGGACGGCATGCGCAGCTGCGCGTAGGGGCCGTCCTTGGCGACGAGCTGCACGCGGGTACCCGCCGAACGCGCGATCTTGGCGCCGCCGCCGGGGCGGAGCTCGATCGCGTGGACGACGGTACCGACGGGGATGTTGCGCAGCGGCAGGTTGTTACCCGGCTTGATGTCGGCCGTCGGGCCGGACTCCACCAGGGCGCCCTGCGCCAGGTTCTTCGGCGCGATGATGTAGCGCTTCTCACCGTCGGCGTAGTGCAGCAGCGCGATGCGCGCGGTGCGGTTGGGGTCGTACTCGATGTGGGCGACCTTCGCCGGCACGCCGTCCTTGTCCGCACGACGGAAGTCGATCAGACGGTAGGCGCGCTTGTGGCCACCACCGATGTGGCGGGTGGTGATACGACCGGAGGCGTTGCGGCCACCGGACTTGGTCAGCGGGCGCACCAGGGACTTCTCCGGGGTGCTGCGCGTGACCTCGACGAAGTCCGCGGCGCTCGAGCCGCGGCGGCCCGGGGTCGTGGGCTTGTGCTTGCGGATTGCCATGTTGGGGTCCTAGCTCCGTACTCGTGTCTCGTGTCGACTTCTCAGCGGCTCAGTTGCCCGCGCCGAAGATGTCGATCGAGCCTTCCTTGAGCGTGACGATGGCGCGCTTGGTGTCCTTGCGACGGCCGATGCCGAAGCGAGTACGACGGGCCTTGCCCGGGCGGTTCATCGTGTGGACCGAGTCGACCTTGACGTCGAAGACCTTCTCGACGGCCAGCTTGATCTCGGTCTTGTTGGCACGCGGGTCGACCAGGAAGGTGTACTTGCCCTCGTCCAGCAGGGCATAGGACTTCTCGGAGACGACCGGCGCGAGGAGGACGTCGCGCGGGTCCTTGGCGACCTGGGTGCTCGACTGGTTCATCGGGGTGCTCACTGGGCAACCTCCTGCGTCGCAGCGTTCGTGTCGGCGGTGGCCTTCTGGCCACCGGCGATGAAGGCGTCCAGCGCACCAGCGGTGAAGAACACGTCGTCGGCGCACATGACGTCGTAGGTGTTCAGCTGGTCGGCGAAGAGCACGTGCACGTTCTGCAGGTTGCGCAGGCTGAGCAGGCCCAGCTCGTCGCCGCGCTGCAGCACGACCAGCAGGTTGCGACGGTCGGTGAGACCGCGCAGCAGGCCGTTGACCGCCTTGCTGGAGGGCTTGTCACCCTCGAGCACGGCGCTCAGCACGTGGATGCGGCCGTGACGCGCACGGTCGGACAGCGCACCGCGCAGGGCGGCGGCCTTCATCTTCTTGGGGGTCCGCTGGGCGTAGTCGCGCGGCTGCGGGCCGTGCACGACGCCACCACCGGCGAACTGCGGGGCGCGGGTCGAACCCTGGCGGGCGCGGCCGGTGCCCTTCTGGCGGTAGGGCTTGCGGCCACCACCGCGCACGTCGGCGCGGGTCTTGGTGGCGTGCGTGCCCTGGCGCGCAGCGGCCAACTGGGCCACCACGACCTGGTGGATCAGCGGCACGTTGGCGTCCACGTCGAAGATCTCGGCGGGCAGCTCGACGGAACCGTCGGCCTTGCCAGCGGGGCTGATGATGTCGATCGTCGGCATGTCAGGCTCCCTTCGCGGCGGAGCGGACGAGGACCAGACCGCCACGGGCGCCGGGGACGGCACCCTTGATCAGCAGCAGACCCTTGTCGGCGTCCACGGCGTGGATGGTGAGGTTCTGGGTGGTCTGACGCTCGCCGCCCATGCGACCCGCCATGCGGGTGCCGCGGAAGACGCGACCGGGGGTGGCGCAGCCACCGATGGAACCGGGCTTGCGGTGGTTGCGGTGGGCACCGTGGGAGGCGCTCACACCGGCGAAGCCGTGACGCTTCATGACGCCCGCGAAGCCCTTGCCCTTGGTGGTGCCGGTGACGTCCACGACGGCGCCGGCCTCGAAGGTCTCCACGGTGAGCTCCTGGCCCAGCTCGTAGGAGGCCGCGTCAGCGGTGCGCAGTTCGGTCACGTGACGACGCGGGGTGACCCCGGCCTTCTCGAAGTGACCGCGCAGGGGCTTGCTGACCTTGCGGGGGTCGATGTCGCCGGTGGCGATCTGCACGGCCCCGTAGCCGTCGGTGTCCTGGGTGCGGACCTGCGTCACCACGTTCGGGGCGATCTGCACGACGGTCACCGGAACGAGGCGGTTCTCCGCGTCCCAGACCTGGGTCATGCCGAGCTTGGTGCCCAGAACGCCGGCGACGGTGCGCTGCATGGTGTTCTCAGTCATGGTGGCGCTCACAGCTTGATCTCGATGTTCACGTCAGCCGGCAGGTCGAGACGCATCAGGGAGTCCACGGCCTTGGGGGTCGGGTCCACGATGTCGATCAGACGCTTGTGCGTCCGCATCTCGAAGTGCTCTCGGCTGTCCTTGTACTTGTGCGGGGACCGGATGACGCAGAAGACATTCTTCTCCGTCGGCAGGGGCACAGGGCCCACAACGGTCGCGCCCGCACGGGTCACGGTGTCCACGATCTTCCGCGCCGAGGAGTCGATGACCTCGTGGTCATACGACTTCAGCCGGATGCGGATCTTCTGTCCCGCCATCGGTTCGTTGACTCTCTCTCGTCGTACCGCTAATGGTCTTGGCGGTCATTCCCCGACCCACGCACTCGGGTGTGTCGCCCTTGCGGGCCGCACCACGGCTGCGTCAGCCGTTCCTGGGAGGGGGACCGGAGTTCCGTTCCCCGCATGACCGGGTTCGTGCTCCGGACGGGCAGTGACCTCCACACCGGGTGTGGAAGTGGAGCACGACTCCACGGTCGGACCTGCCTCGTCCAGAAAGGCGATGTCCTGCGTCCGCGTCGGCGTCCCGCGGTTCCGGAGACCCGGCCTGGGGGACACTCGGTGGGGACACGCAGTGCCATCGCCCAACAAGCAACTTCCCAAGTGTGGCACACAGTGCCCCGGCAGCCAAATCGGCTCAGTCGGCCGCCAGCAGCCAGGCCCCCACCGGGGTCAGCACGAGGGCCGGCAGCAGGTCACCGACCGGCAGGCTCCGGATGCGCAGGAGGCCCAGCGCGATGCCCACGAGGAGCAGTCCGCCCACCGCCGTCATCGCGTCCACGGCGTAGACGGGGACCACTTCCCCGAGGGTCGCCCCCAGCAGGGTCAGCAGGCCCTGCACCACCAGCACCGAGACCGCCGAGAGCAGCACCCCCACCCCGAACGCCGACGCGAGGGCGAGGGCGGCAAAGAGGTCGAGCGCCGACGTCAGGGCCAGCTGGTCGATGCCGTTGCCCAAGCCGTCGTTCAGCGGCCCCGGGCCTCCCCCGTGCCCACGCGCCTGCCGGGCCTGCATCCCCCCGGCCAGCACCTCGAGCCGCGCCTCGAGACGCAACAGGGAGCCCGATACGCCCCCGAGGAGCAGGGCCCCCAGCACCAGCAGGATCGGCACCCCCTCCCCCACGGCTGCCTCCAGCGCGCTCGACCCGACGGCGACCGCGGAGAGTCCCGCCATGAGCAGCGTCACCAGACCGAGCGCGTCGGTGACCAGGTCGTGCACGCGTTGCGGCAGCCGCGCCCCGAAGGCCATGCCGCAGGTCGCCCCCACGAGCACGGCCACGACGTTGATGAGGGTGCCCGCGCCCGGGAAGAGTCCATCCACGCGCAGAGGACACGTCCCCGTCGACGACTGCCCCGGCACGCACGAGACCCCCTGGTCCCGGTGGGGATCAGGGGGTCTCGGTGACGTGGCGGGCCACGTCGGCGATCAGTGCCCGAGTGGGCGCTGGATCAGTCCAGGATCTTGGTGACCTGGCCGGCGCCGACGGTGCGACCACCCTCACGGATGGCGAACTTCAGGCCCTCCTCCATGGCGACGGGCTGGATCAGCTCGACGCTCATCTCGGTGTTGTCACCAGGCATGACCATCTCGGTGCCCTCCGGCAGGTTCACCACACCGGTCACGTCGGTGGTGCGGAAGTAGAACTGCGGACGGTAGTTGTCGTAGAACGGGGTGTGACGGCCGCCCTCGTCCTTGGACAGGATGTAGACCGAGCCCTCGAACTTCTTGTGCGGGGTGATGGAGCCCGGCTTGCAGATGACCTGGCCGCGCTCGATGTCCTCGCGCTTGGTACCACGGAGCAGCAGACCGACGTTCTCACCGGCGCGGCCCTCGTCGAGCAGCTTGCGGAACATCTCGATGCCGGTGACGGTGGTCGTCTGCTTGTCGTCGCGGATACCGACGATCTCGACCTCGTCGTTCACGGCAAGCACACCGCGCTCGATGCGGCCGGTGGCCACGGTGCCGCGACCGGTGATGGTGAAGACGTCCTCCACCGGCATCAGGAACGGCTTGTCGATGTCGCGCTCCGGGTCCGGGATGGCCTCGTCGACGGCGGACATGAGCTCCATGAGCTTGTCGCCCCACTCCTGGTCGCCCTCGAGCGCCTTGAGAGCGGACACCTGGACCACCGGCACGTCGTCGCCCGGGAAGTCGTAGGAGGACAGCAGCTCGCGGACCTCCATCTCGACGAGCTCCATGATCTCCTCGTCGTCCACCATGTCGGCCTTGTTCAGGGCCACCACGATGTAGGGCACGCCGACCTGGCGGGCCAGGAGCACGTGCTCCTTGGTCTGCGGCATCGGACCGTCGGTCGCCGCGACCACGAGGATGGCGCCGTCCATCTGGGCAGCACCGGTGATCATGTTCTTCACGTAGTCAGCGTGACCGGGGCAGTCGACGTGGGCGTAGTGACGCGCCTCCGTCTGGTACTCGATGTGCGCGATCGAGATGGTGATACCGCGCTGCTTCTCCTCGGGCGCCTTGTCGATGGTGTCGAACGGCGACGCCTCGTTCAGCTCCGGGAAACGGTCGTGCAGAACCTTGGAGATGGCAGCCGTCAGCGTGGTCTTGCCGTGGTCGATGTGACCGATGGTGCCGATGTTGACGTGCGGCTTGCTCCGCTCGAACTTTGCCTTCGCCACTGGGGTCCTCCTGTTGGACTGTGGTGTTGTCACGCTGGGGTCACCGCGGGATTGCGGTGGTCAGTGCGTGAGTATTGCTGATTTTAGGGAACTGTTGCGAATCAGGCTGGAAGAGTCTACCCGCGAGGGTCACTCACCACGAACCTTCTTCACGATCTCCTCGGCGACGTTCTTGGGAACCTCACCGTAGGAGTCGAACTGCATCGAGTAGTTGGCGCGACCCTGGGTCTTGGACCGCAGGTCACCCACGTACCCGAACATCTCCGACAGCGGCACGGTGCCGCGGACGACCTTGGAGCCCGAGACGTCCTCCATGGACTGGATGGTGCCTCGACGCGAGTTGATGTCGCCGATGACGTCGCCCATGTACTCCTCGGGCGTACGCACCTCGACGGCCATCATCGGCTCGAGCAGGACCGGGTCGGCCTTGCGGACGGCCTCCTTGAGCGCCATCGAACCGGCGATCTTGAACGCCATCTCGCTGGAGTCGACGTCGTGGTAGGCGCCGTCCAGCAGCGTGGCCTTGATGCCCACCAGCGGGTAGCCGGCGAGCACACCCAGCTGCATGGCCTCCTGGATGCCCTGGTCCACGGACGGGATGTACTCCTTGGGCACGCGACCACCGGTGACGGCGTTCTCGAACTCGTAGAGCGCGGCCTCGCCGTCCTCGTCGGTGCCGGTCAGCGGCTCGAAGGACAGCTGCACCTTGGCGAACTGACCCGAACCACCGGTCTGCTTCTTGTGGGTGTAGTCGAGCTTCTCCACCGGGCGGCGGATGGTCTCGCGGTAGGCCACCTGCGGGGCGCCGACGTTGGCCTCGACCTTGAACTCGCGCTTCATGCGGTCCACGAGGATGTCCAGGTGGAGCTCGCCCATGCCGCCGATGACGGTCTGGCCGGTCTCCTCGTCCAGGTTGACCGTGAAGGTGGGGTCCTCCTCGGCCAGCTTCTGGATGGCGGTGGACAGCTTCTCCTGGTCGCCCTTGGTCTTCGGCTCGATGGCCACGTGGATCACCGGCGCCGGGAAGGTCATGGACTCCAGCACGACCGGGGACTCCGGCGCGCACAGGGTGTCACCGGTGGTGGTGTCCTTGAGGCCGATCACGGCGTAGATGTGACCAGCGGTCACCTTCTCCACCGGGTTCTCCTTGTTGGCGTGCATCTGGAACAGCTTGCCCAGACGCTCCTTCTTGCCCTTGGTGGCGTTCAGGACGGCAGCACCGGAGGCGATCTCACCGGAGTACACGCGGATGTAGGTCAGCGTGCCGAAGAAGGGGTGCGTGGCGATCTTGAAGGCCAGGGCCGCGAAGGGCTCGTCGGCCGACGGCGCGCGGGAGACGGTGGTCTCCTCGTCGTTCGGCAGGTGGCCATCGATCGGGGGCAGGTCCACAGGGGACGGCAGGTAGGCCACGATCGCGTCGAGCAGGGGCTGCACACCCTTGTTCTTGAACGCGGTACCGCAGAACACCGGGTTCACCTCGCCCGCGAGGGTCAGGGTGCGCACGCCGGCGTGGATCTCGTCCTCGGTCAGCTCCTCGCCACCCAGGTACTTCTCCATGAGCTCCTCGGAGCTCTCGGCGACGGTCTCGATGAGCTGGGTGCGGTACTCCTCGGCCTTGTCCTGCAGGTCGGCCGGGATCTCCTCGATCTCGTAGGCCTCGCCCAGCGGGGTCTCCTTGGACCAGGTGAAGGCCTTCATGGTGACCAGGTCGACCATGCCGATGAAGTCGGACTCGGCACCGATGGGCAGCTGCATGACCAGCGGGGTCGCGCCGAGGCGGTCCACCATGGTCTGCACGGAGTAGTAGAAGTCCGCGCCCATCTTGTCCATCTTGTTGATGAAGCACATGCGCGGGACGCCGTACTTGTCGGCCTGGCGCCACACGGTCTCGGACTGCGGCTCCACACCCTCCTTGCCGTCGAAGACGGCGACGGCGCCGTCCAGGACGCGGAGGTTGCGCTCGACCTCGACCGTGAAGTCGACGTGGCCGGGCGTGTCGATCAGGTTGATCTGGGTGCCCTTCCAGAAGGAGGTCACGGCGGCGGAGGTGATGGTGATACCACGCTCCTTCTCCTGCTCCATCCAGTCGGTCGTCGACGCACCGTCGTGGGTCTCACCCATCTTGTGGTTCACACCCGTGTAGAACAGGATGCGCTCGGTGGTCGTGGTCTTGCCGGCATCGATGTGCGCCATGATGCCGATGTTGCGGACCTGCTTGAGGTCCGTGAGGACGTCCTGTGCCACGGTCTCTCTTCTCGCTCGAGGGTGTGCTCTTCAGGGTGTGCTGCGGGTACCTGCCGGAACGGCAGACGGTCACCGATGGTGGCATGGGGCCACCACCGGTGACCAGTACATCACCAGCGGTAGTGGGCGAACGCCTTGTTGGCCTCGGCCATCTTGTGGGTGTCCTCGCGGCGCTTCACCGCGGCACCCAGGCCGTTGGAGGCGTCGAGGATCTCGTTCATGAGGCGCTCGGTCATGGTCTTCTCACGACGCTGGCGGGCGTAGCCCACGAGCCAGCGCAGGGAGAGGGTGGTCGCGCGGGCCGGCTTGACCTCGATCGGCACCTGGTAGGTCGCGCCACCGACACGGCGGGACTTGACCTCGAGGGCCGGACGGATGTTGTCCAGCGCACGCTTGAGGGTCTGGACGGGGTCGGTGCCGGTCTTCTCCTGGACGCCCTCGAGGGCGCCGTAGACGATGGACTCGGCGACGGACTTCTTGCCGTCCAGCAGGATCTTGTTCACCAGCTGGGTCACCAGCTGCGACCCGTGCACCGGGTCGACGGCCAGGGGGCGCTTGGGAGCGGGGCCCTTACGAGGCATTACTTCTTCTCCTTCTTGGCGCCGTAGTGGGAACGAGCCTGGTTGCGGTCCTTGACGCCCTGGGCGTCGAGGGCACCGCGGATGATCTTGTAGCGGACACCGGGGAGGTCCTTCACGCCGCCGCCACGCACGAGCACGATGGAGTGCTCCTGCAGGTTGTGGCCGACGCCGGGGATGTACGCGGTGACCTCGATGCCGCTGGTCAGGCGCACACGCGCGACCTTGCGGAGGGCCGAGTTCGGCTTCTTGGGGGTGGTGGTGTACACGCGGGTGCACACGCCACGACGCTGGGGCGAGCCCTTGAGGGCCGGGGCGTCAAACTTCTTGACCTTGTCCCGGCGGCCCTTGCGGACCAGCTGGTTGATGGTAGGCACTGATGAAACTCCGTGTTTCGTCGTTGTCGCCGCGGTGGCGGCTCCTGGATGAGTCGCGTGGCCCGTCCCGGGACCCGGCGGGGTGGGAACCCCCGCGGAGCCGGCGGCCGATGGCCACACGCTCCCCCACCTGCACTTCCGATCCACACCCGTGGCCGACTGCCGGCATCGATGGGATGTCGAGCACCGCCGGCGGCCTCGTGGAGGTCGACTGCCCGGTGGAGGGCGGCGCGGGCGAGCCCACGCCAATCGGCAACTTTATGGCAGATGCGGCGTGGCTCCAAATCCAGAAGGGGCGGACGGGGTACGGAACGCAGCGAGGGCCCCTCCCGGCGGGAGGGGCCCTCGCAGGACCGCACCGGTCACGGGGACCGGGTCAGCAGGTCACCAGCGGTACTCGCCGGTGTCCACCTCGTCGAGGGGCACGGCCTGGCCGGTGCCCTCGCCGAACTGGGCGAAGTCGAAGCCCTCGAAGTCGGTCATGGCGTACGCGGCCGCCTTGGCCTCCTCGGTGGGCTCCACCGTCACGTTGCGGTAGCGCTGCAGCCCGGTACCGGCCGGGATGAGCTTTCCGAGGATGACGTTCTCCTTGAGGCCCAGCAGCGGGTCGCCCTTGCCGTGCATCGCGGCCTCGGTGAGGACGCGGGTCGTCTCCTGGAAGGAGGCGGCCGACAGCCAGGACTCCGTGGCCAGCGAGGCCTTGGTGATGCCCATCAGCTCGGGACGACCGGAGGCGGGCTTGCTGCCCTCGGCCACCACACGGCGGTTCTCGGTCTCGAAACGGGAACGCTCCACCAGGTCACCGGCCAGGAGGGAGGTGTCCCCCTCCTCGATGATCGTGATGCGGCGCAGCATCTGCCGCACGATGACCTCGATGTGCTTCTGGTGGATGGACACACCCTGCTGGCGGTACACGCCCTGCACCTCGTCCACGAGGTGCTGCTGCACCGCGCGCGGGCCGAGGATGCGCAGGACCTGCTTGGGGTCGACGGCGCCGACCACGAGCTGCTCACCGGCCGGGACCGACTGGCCCTCCTCGACGAGCAGGCGCGTGCGCTTGCCGACCAGGTAGGCGTGCTCCTCCGTGCCGTCGTCCGGCACCAGGATGATGCGGCGCTGCTTGTCCGCGTCCTCGATGCGGATGCGGCCGGCGGCCTCGGCGATCGGGGCCACACCCTTGGGGGTGCGGGCCTCGAACAGCTCGACCACACGCGGCAGACCCTGCGTGATGTCGTCACCGGCCACACCACCGGTGTGGAAGGTACGCATCGTCAGCTGGGTACCGGGCTCACCGATCGACTGCGCGGCGACGATGCCGACGGCCTCGCCGATGTCGACCAGCTGGCCGGTGGCCAGCGAGCGGCCGTAGCACTTGGCGCAGGTGCCGACCGAGGACTCGCAGGTGAGCACGGAGCGCACCTTGACGGTCTCGACACCGGCGGCCACGAGCTCCTCGATGAGCACGTCACCCAGGTCGTCACCCGCGGTGGCGACCGTGGTGCCGTCCACGACGACGTCCTCGGCCACGGTGCGGGCGTAGGCGCTGGACTCGACCTCGTCGTCCACGACCACGGTGCCGTCGGCGCCGCGCTGGCCGATGGTGACCTTCACGCCACGACCGGTGCCGCAGTCGGACTCGCGGACGATGACGTCCTGCGACACGTCCACCAGACGACGGGTCAGGTAACCCGAGTCGGCGGTACGCAGGGCGGTGTCGGCCAGACCCTTGCGGGCACCGTGCGTCGAGATGAAGAACTCCAGCACCGTCAGGCCCTCGCGGAACGAGGCCTTGATCGGGCGCGGGATGATCTCGCCCTTCGGGTTGGCCATGAGGCCACGCATGCCGGCGATCTGACGCAGCTGGAACCAGTTACCACGGGCACCGGAGGTGACCATGCGGTAGATCGGGTTGTCGGCCGGGAAGTTGGCCTCCATCGCCTTGGCGACCTCGTTGGTGGCCTGCGTCCAGATCTCGATGAGCTCCTGACGGCGCTCGTCGTCGGTGATCAGACCGCGCTCGTACTGCACCTGGACCTTGGCGGCCTTGCTCTCGTAGGCCTCGAGCAGCTCGGACTTGTTGTCCGGCACCACCACGTCGGAGATGGCCACCGTGGTGCCCGAGCGGGACGCCCAGTAGAAGCCGTTCTCCTTCAGCGCGTCCAGCGAGGCGGCGACGTCGACCTTGTCGTAGCGCTCGGCCAGGGCGTTGATGATGTTGGACAGGACCTTCTTGTCCACCGGGTTGTTGACGAACGGGAAGTTCTCCGGCAGGGACTCGTTGAAGATCGCCCGACCCAGCGTGGTCTGCAGCGTGAGCACCGGGGCGTAGCCCTTCTCGTCGAGCTCCACCTCGCCCTCGAAGTCGGCCGGCGGCACGACGTGCGGCAGGCGCATGACGACGGGGGTGCCCAGCTTGATCTCACCGCGGTCGAAGGCCATGCGGGCCTCGGCCTGGCTGGTGAAGTGGCGCATCTCCTCCACCGGCGTGTCCTCGGTGCCGAGCACCTGGGAGGTCAGGTGGTACAGGCCGATGATCATGTCCTGGGTGGGCATGGTCACCGGGCGACCGTCCGCCGGCTTGAGGATGTTGTTGCTCGAGAGCATCAGGATGCGCGCCTCGGCCTGGGCCTCGGCGGACAGCGGCACGTGCACGGCCATCTGGTCACCGTCGAAGTCGGCGTTGAAGGCGGTGCAGACCAGCGGGTGGATCTGGATGGCCTTGCCCTCGACGAGCTGCGGCTCGAAGGCCTGGATGCCCAGACGGTGCAGCGTGGGTGCACGGTTCAGCAGCACCGGGTGCTCGGTGATGACCTCCTCGAGCACGTCCCACACCATCGGGTTGTGGCGCTCGACCATGCGCTTGGCCGACTTGATGTTCTGCGCGTGGTCGAGGTCGACCAGGCGCTTCATCACGAACGGCTTGAAGAGCTCCAGGGCCATCTGCTTGGGCAGACCGCACTGGTGCAGCTTGAGGGTCGGGCCGACCACGATGACCGAACGGCCCGAGTAGTCGACGCGCTTGCCGAGCAGGTTCTGGCGGAAGCGACCCTGCTTGCCCTTGAGCATGTCGGAGAGCGACTTCAGCGGGCGGTTGCCCGGACCGGTGACCGGACGACCGCGACGACCGTTGTCGAACAGGGAGTCCACGGACTCCTGCAGCATGCGCTTCTCGTTGTTGATGATGATCTCGGGGGCACCGAGGTCGAGCAGGCGCTTGAGGCGGTTGTTGCGGTTGATGACGCGGCGGTACAGGTCGTTGAGGTCGGAGGTCGCGAAGCGGCCACCGTCCAGCTGCACCATCGGACGCAGGTCCGGCGGGATCACCGGGACGGCATCCAGGACCATGCCCTGCGGCTCGTTGTCGGTGGTCAGGAAGGCCGTGACCACCTTGAGGCGCTTGAGGGCACGGGTCTTCTTCTGGCCCTTGCCGGTGGCGATGATCTCGCGGAGCTTCTCGGCCTCGGCCTCGAGGTCGAAGTCCTGCAGCAGCTTCTGCAGGGCCGCGGCACCCATGCCGCCCTCGAAGTACATGCCGAAGCGGTCGCGCATCTCGCGGAACAGCATCTCGTCGCCCTCGAGGTCCTGGACCTTGAGGTTCTTGAAGCGGTCCCACACCTGCTCCACGCGCTCGACCTGCTGGTCGGCACGCTTGCGGATCTGGTTCATCTCGCGCTCGGCGGAGTCGCGGACCTTGCGCTTGGCGTCGGACTTGGCGCCCTCGGCCTCGAGCGCGGCGATGTCCTGCTCCAGCTTCTTGGCGCGGGCCTCCACGTCGGCGTCGCGACGGTTCTCGGTGGCCTTGATCTCGGACTGGATCTCGGCCTCGAGGGACGGCAGGTCGTTGTGGCGACCCTCCTCGTCCACCGAGGTGATGACGTACGCGGCGAAGTAGATGACCTTCTCGAGGTCCTTCGGCGCCAGGTCCAGCAGGTAGCCCAGACGGCTGGGCACGCCCTTGAAGTACCAGATGTGCGTCACCGGGGCGGCCAGCTCGATGTGGCCCATGCGCTCACGGCGCACGGCCGAGCGGGTCACCTCGACGCCGCAGCGCTCACAGATGATGCCCTTGAAGCGCACGCGCTTGTACTTGCCGCAGTAGCACTCCCAGTCGCGGGTCGGACCGAAGATCTTCTCGCAGAAGAGTCCGTCCTTCTCGGGCTTCAGGGTGCGGTAGTTGATGGTCTCCGGCTTCTTGACCTCGCCGTGGCTCCACTGGCGGATGTCGTCGGCCGTGGCCTGGCCGATGCGAAGCTCGTCGAAGAAGTTGACGTCGAGCACAGGTGTCCTTCTCTCGTGTTCCGGGGGCTAGAGGGTTCGCTCGGGTCTTCTCAGACTTCTTCGACCGAGCTCGGCTCACGCCGGCTCAGGTCGATGCCGAGCTCCTCCGCCGCGCGGAAGACCTCCTGGTCCTGCTCTCGCAGGTCGATGTTCTGGCCGTCGGTCGAGAGGACCTCGACGTTCAGGCACAGGGACTGCATCTCCTTGATGAGCACCTTGAAGGACTCGGGGATGCCGGGCTCGGGGACGTTGTCGCCCTTGACGATGGACTCGTACACCTTGACGCGGCCGGTGACATCGTCGGACTTGATCGTCAGCAGCTCCTGCAGTGCGTAAGCGGCGCCGTAGGCCTCGAGGGCCCACACCTCCATCTCACCGAAGCGCTGACCACCGAACTGCGCCTTACCACCCAGCGGCTGCTGCGTGATCATCGAGTACGGGCCGGTGGAGCGGGCGTGGATCTTCTCGTCCACCAGGTGGTGGAGCTTGAGGATGTACATGTAGCCCACGGACACCGGGTCCGGGTACGGCTCACCGGTGCGGCCGTCGAACAGCTGCGCCTTGCCCGAACCGTCGATGAGGCGCTGGCCGTCGCGCGAGGGCAGCGTCGAGTCGAGCAGACCCGTGATCTCCTCCTCGCGGGCACCGTCGAACACCGGGGTGGCCACGCGGGTCCACGGACCGGCCTCCTGGTGCTCCTCGGCAAGGTTCTCGGCCCACTCCGGGGTGCCCTCGATCCTCCAGCCGTTGGCCGCGGCCCAGCCGAGGTGCAGCTCGAGCACCTGGCCGACGTTCATGCGGCTGGGCACACCCAGCGGGTTGAGCACGACGTCCACCGGGGTGCCGTCGGGCAGGAAGGGCATGTCCTCGACCGGCAGGATCTTGGAGATGACGCCCTTGTTGCCGTGACGGCCGGCGAGCTTGTCACCGTCAGTGATCTTGCGCTTGTTCGCCACGTGGACGCGCACCATCTGGTTCACGCCCGGGGGCAGCTCGTCGCCCTCCTCGCGGTCGAACACCTTGACGCCGATGACCGTGCCGGTCTCACCGTGGGGCACCTTCATGGAGGTGTCGCGCACCTCGCGGGCCTTCTCGCCGAAGATGGCGCGCAGCAGGCGCTCCTCCGGGGTCAGCTCGGTCTCACCCTTGGGGGTCACCTTGCCGACCAGCAGGTCGCCGTCGCGGACCTCGGCACCGATGCGGATGATGCCGCGCTCGTCCAGGTCGGCCAGCACGTCGTCGGAGACGTTCGGGATGTCCCGGGTGATCTCCTCCGGGCCCAGCTTGGTGTCGCGGGCGTCGATCTCGTGCTCCTCGATGTGGATCGAGGAGAGGGTGTCGTCCTGCACGAGGCGCTGCGACAGGATGATCGCGTCCTCGTAGTTGTAGCCCTCCCACGGCATGAAGGCCACGAGCAGGTTCTTGCCCAGGGCCATCTCGCCATTGTCGGTCGACGGACCGTCGGCGATGAGGTCGCCCTTCTCCACACGGTCGCCCGCCGAGACCACGACCCGCTGGTTGTAGCAGGTGCCCTGGTTGGAGCGGTTGAACTTGTCGATGGCGTAGTTCAGGTAGGTGCCGTCGTCGTTCGTGACCTGCACCAGGTCGGCCGAGACGGACTGCACCACACCGGCCTTGTCGGCGCGGACCACGTCACCGGTGTCCAGCGCGGCTCGGTGCTCGATGCCGGTGCCCACCAGCGGGGCCTCGGCCTGCACCAGCGGCACGCCCTGGCGCTGCATGTTGGCACCCATGAGCGCGCGGTTGGCGTCGTCGTGCTCGAGGAAGGGGATCATCGCGGTGGCCGCGGACACCATCTGGCGCGGGGAGACGTCCATGTAGTGGACCTCGTCGCGCGGCACGAACTCGACCTCGCCGCCCTTCGAGCGCACGAGCACGCGCTCCCCGGCGAACTGGCCATCCTCGGTGAGGGGCGCGTTCGCCTGGGCGATCACGTAGTCGTCCTCCTCGTCCGCGGTCAGGTACTCCACGTCATCGGTGACGTAGCCCTCCTTGACCTTGCGGTAGGGGGTCTCGACGAAGCCGAAGGGGTTGATGCGGCCGTAGGACGCCAGCGCACCGATCAGACCGATGTTCGGGCCTTCCGGCGTCTCGATGGGGCACATGCGGCCGTAGTGCGACGGGTGGACGTCGCGGACCTCCATGCCGGCGCGGTCACGGGACAGACCACCGGGGCCCAGCGCGGACAGGCGACGCTTGTGCGTCAGACCGGCCAGCGGGTTGTTCTGGTCCATGAACTGCGAGAGCTGGCTGGTGCCGAAGAACTCGCGGATCGCGGCGACCACCGGGCGGATGTTGATGAGCGTCTGCGGCGTGATGGCCTCGACGTCCTGGGTGGTCATGCGCTCACGGACGACGCGCTCCATGCGCGACAGGCCGGTGCGGACCTGGTTCTGGATCAGCTCGCCGACCGTGCGCAGGCGGCGGTTGCCGAAGTGGTCGATGTCATCGGTCTCGACGCGCAGGTCGACCGCCTCGCCGTGGCGCACGCCCTCCATCGTGGTCTCGCCGGCGTGCAGCGCGACGATGTACTTGATGGTGCGGACGATGTCGTCCACGCCCAGGGTGGAGTCGGTGAGCTCGGCGTCGATGCCCAGCTTCTTGTTGATCTTGTAGCGGCCGACCTTGGCCAGGTCGTAGCGCTTGCCGTTGAAGTAGAGGTTGTCCAGGAGGTTCTGGGCGGCCTCGACCGTCGGGGGCTCCCCCGGACGCAGCTTGCGGTAGATGTCCAGCAGGGCCTCGTCCTGGTTGGCCGTGTGGTCCTTCTCCAGCGTCGCGCGGATGGACTCGTACTGGCCGAACTCCTCGAGGATCTGCGCCTCGGTCCACCCCAGCGCCTTGAGCAGCACGGTCACGGACTGCTTGCGCTTGCGGTCGACACGGACACCGACCATGTCCTTCTTGTCGACCTCGAACTCCAGCCACGCACCACGGCTGGGGATGATCTTGGCGGAGTAGATCTCCTTGTCGGTCGCGCGGTCGAAGGAGCGCTCGAAGTAGACGCCCGGCGAACGCACGATCTGGGAGACGACGACACGCTCGGTGCCGTTGATGATGAAGGTGCCGCGCTTGGTCATGAGCGGGAAGTCGCCCATGAACACGGTCTGCGACTTGATCTCACCGGTCTCGCCGTTCATGAACTCGGCGGTGACGAACAGGGGCGCCGAGTAGGTCATGTCCCGCTCGATGCACTCGTCCTCGGTGTACTTGATCTCCTCGAAGCGGTGCTCGGAGAAGCTCAGCGACATGGTCTCCGAGAAGTCCTCGATGGGGGAGATCTCCTCGAAGATGTCCTCCAAGCCCGAGGTCAGGGAGATGTCGGTGCGGCCGGCGGCCTTCGCCTCGGCCACCCGCTCCTGCCATGCCTCGTTGCCGAGGAGCCAGTCGAAGCTCTCGGTCTGGAGCGCCAGGAGGTCCGGCACCTCCAGGGGCTCGTGGATGCGGGAGAACGACAGACGCCCGGAAGCGGTGCGTGCGGTCGAGACGTTCTGGTCAGCAGTGCGCGAGGCAGCCAAGGAGTGTCCTTCCTCAAGGCCGTGCATGTTCGGTGCGGTCACGCCACCGCGGGAACTCCTCCCCCGCACCGGTCGGCCTGCGCCCCCGCCGGGCGGTCACGGATCCCCACACGCGAGGCGGAGGTGTCGGCGGACGTCTGGCGCGCGGGCGTCGGGGGTGGGGTTGGAGACAAAGGGGCAGCGCAACGAGTCACAGTACACCCCTGTCAAGGGCCCGTCAAACGCCGACGACGTGCCGCCGCCTTCCCCCGGCGTCGGTCCGCGTCGTGGGACCGCCCCCGCCCCGACGAGCGGTTGAACTGTGCCCCACACCACCGGCCCCGGTCAATCCCGACACGCACCCGGGGCCTGGGTCCGGACCGCCCTGCCCGGCCCGGCCCGGACCCAGGTGCTCACCCCGCGAGGTGCCCCCACTGGCGCTCGAGCTCGCTCCACGGGCCGGTGGCCACCACGCGCCCGCCGCGGAGCACCGCCACCCGGTCCGCCCGCTGGAGGGCCGACCGCTTGGACGTGGCACCCACCACCGTGGTGCCCCCCGCGCGCAGGGCCTCCCAGAGCTCCACCTCGGTGCGGGCGTCCAGCGCCGACGAGACGTCGTCGGCCAGCACCAGCTGCGCGTCCGCCGCCAGTGCACGGGCCAGCGCCAGGCGCTGCACCTGGCCGCCGGAGAGGCGCACCCCACGGTGGCCCACGAGGGCCTCGGAGCCGCCGGCCGCGGTGAGATCCGGGCCAAGGCGGGCCACGTCCACGGCCGCCTCGACCGCACGCTCGTGGTCGAGCCGGAGGTTCTCGGCGAAGCTGCCCGAGAGGACCCGCGGGACCTGCGCGACCCAGGCCACCTGACCGGGGCGCAGGAAGGTCTCGGGGTCGTCGACGGCCCGGTCGTTCCAGCGCAGCGTGCCGCGGGTGTGCTCCAGGCCGGCCAGGCCCCGCAGGAGGCTGGACTTGCCGGAACCCACCGGTCCCACGAGGAGCACGAGCTCGCCGGCGTGCACCGTGAGGTCCACGCCCTCCACACCGACCGTGCCGTCGTCGTGGACGACGTCCAGCCCCTGGAGCGTCAGCGCCCGCAGCGGCTCCACCTCCACGGGTGCGGGACCGGGTGCCCGTCCGGACACGAGGTCCACGCCCTCGGGGAGGGACACCAGGTCGCGGCCACCGGCCATGCCGTGGGTGGCCTGCTGCCACGAGCGCACACCGGGGGCCTCGGTGATCACCGCACCGGCCACCTGCCCGAACCAGACGAACCCGAGCACGGTGCTGGCCACGAGCAGGGTGGTGGAGAGGTCCCAGTACCCCTGCTGGTGGGCCCACCAGGCGCCCACGGCGGCCAGCTGGAGCAGGATCGGCGGCAGGCCCTTGAGGCCTGCGGCCACGCGGTGCTCCAGGACCGCGGCCTCCACGCGGCGCCGGTCGAGTGACAGCAGGTGGCGGCGCACCTGGGGCATCCGCCCGGAGAGCTTCACCGTGCGCGCGGACTCCAGGGCGGAGCCGACCGCACGCCCGAACTCGGCCCGCAGGGCGGAGGCCGCCGTGGCCGACCGGCCGGCCAGGGGCCGCCCGAGGGCGGAGACCAGGGCCGATCCAGCGAGCACGGCCAGCAGCACCAGGCCGCTCGTGGCGTGCCCGGAGACGAGGGCGGTGAACAGCGCGATGAGCAGACCGTTGACGAGGTCCACCCACCGGTCGGTGTAGCGAATGTACCGCTCGCCGTCCATGGCCCGGGCCACCACCTCGCCGGGCGGCAGCTTCTCCGTGCGTCGTTGCTCGGTCTGCCCCACGAGCACGGCCATGCGGATGCGCAGCATGAGCTCCACCCACCACCGGGGGTAGCGCAGGATCGCCGCCCCCAGCAGCAGCGGGGCCGAGACCAGCAACACCACGATCGCCGTCACCCACCCCCACGGGGAGCCCCCGGAGGCGAGCACCTCGACGAGCCGACCCCAGGCCCAGGCCGTCCCCGCTCCGACGGCGCCGGTGAGCGAGAGCGCGAGGAACAGCGGGATGGACACCAGGCCCCAGGCCGGCCGCGCCGTGATGGCGCGCCAGACCGCACGGGCCAGCGACGGTGCGCGGCCGGCGTCGCGGGTGGGGGGCGGCGTGGTGAGGCGACGGGCCGTACCCACCGCGTGCTGGGTGGCCTCGTCCTCGGTGGGGTCGGGCTCCTCCTGCGCGGCGTGGTCCCCGGCGGTGGCCGCGCGCAGGAGGTCGCGGAAGGCGCCGTCGTCGGCGGACAGCTGCGCGTGGGTGCCGTGCTGGAGCACGCGACCGTCCTGGAGCACGGCCACGAGGTCGGCCCGCTCGATCGTCCCGAGCCGGTGGGCCACGAGCACGCCGGTGCGCCCCGAGAGCAGGCGCTCGGAGGCGCGCACCACGCGTTGCTCGGTGACCGGGTCCATCCGGGCGGTGGCCTCGTCGAGCACCACCACCTGCACGTCACGGGCCAGCAAGCGCGCGAAGGCGAGCAGCTGCTCCTCCCCCGCCGAGAGCGTCAGGCCGCCCGGGCCGAGCAGGGTGTGCAGGCCGTCGGGCAGCGCGGCCACCCAGTCGGTGAGACCCAGCTCGTCGACGACGGCCTGCACGTGCTCGTCGCCGAGGTCCTCGAAGAGCGTGATGTTCTGCGCCAGCGTGCCGGCGAGCACCTCGGTGCGCTGGGTGACCGTGCCCACGCCCCCGCGGAGGGCCGCGAGGTCGGTGGTGCCCACGTCCTGCCCGCCGAGCAGCACGGTGCCGGCCGGGGGCTCGATGGCGCGCGTCACCATCGAGGCGAGGGTGGACTTGCCCGACCCGGTGCGCCCCACCAGGGCCAGCGTCTGGCCGGCCGGCACGTGGAGGTCGATGCCCCGCAGCGCGAAGGTGCCCTGCCCGTAGGAGAAGTCCAGGTCGGCGAAGCGCAGGTCGAGCGGCCCCTCGGGCAGCGGGTCACCCCCGACGGGCTCGGCCTCGGAGGCGATGGCCTGCCGCACGCGGATGACTGCTCCCATACCGGCCTGGAGCTCCGGCAGCTGTTCGGACAGCTGCGACATGACGCCGACGAAGCGGCTGCTCACGAGGAAGAGGGTGACCAGCGCGGAGATGCCCAGGTGCCCGCCCTCCACGGCCCAGGCACCCCCGACCACGAGCACCACCATGAGCAGCTGCAGCACCAGCCCGCTACGGAGGATGACCGCGACCTCCTGGCCCAGCACCGCCCGGAAGCGGCGGTGGACCTCGGCGGAGAGCTCGGCCAGGCGGCGCACGGCGAACGGCTGGCCGAGGCTGGTGCGCAGGTCGTCCCGGGCGGCGATGCCCTCCTCGAGGGCCGCGGCGTGCGCGGTGAACGCGGCCTCCTCGTGCACCTTGAGCTCGGCGATCCGGGGCAGCAACGGGCGCACCACGAGCAGGGTGGCGGCGCCGACCACCGGGAAGAGGAACCAGGCGGGCCACCAGGTGAGCCCGGCCACGACCCACATCGGCACGACGGCCACCAGGGTGGACAGGAC
The DNA here is from genome assembly GCF_001816045.1 of Kytococcus sp. HMSC28H12. NCBI lineage: Bacteria > Bacillati > Actinomycetota > Actinomycetes > Micrococcales > Kytococcaceae > Kytococcus > Kytococcus sp. HMSC28H12. The sequence goes on along the minus strand of NZ_KV824642.1, from coordinate 6,669 downwards.
GTTCCACAGCATGTCCCGGCTCAGCGAGCCGATCTCCGTGGCGTCGTCGTCGATGCGGTCGAGCAGCTCACCGACCGCCTGGTCGCCCAGGGCCGCCACCGGTTGCGCGGTCACGGCGGTCAACACGTCGCGGCGCAGCTCGCCCTCGGCGCGGTCGACCTCCCCCACCCACAGCAGGCGGCCCACGGCATCGAGCACCACGCCACCCACGAGGGCCAGGGCGAGCCACCCCACGAGGGGCGCCTGCGGGTCCTGAGCGAGGCGACCGGCCAGGACGGCCCCCACGGACTGGCCCACGCCGCCCACGGTCAGCACGGCCAGCGCCACGGCGGACGCCGGCGTGAGCAGGCGTCGCCAGGTGACGGGACGCGCGGTGGCGCCGGCCCGTCCGGCAGCGTGGACGGCGGTGGGGCGCGAGGGGTCGGGCATGGGGTCAACCTATGCCCCGGCACCGACGAGCTCACCTGGTTTTCCGCACCCTCCGGACATGCGACAGCGGGCCCCACCGTGACGGTGGGGCCCGCTGTGACCGCAGTGCGGCGAGGGGGTCAGTGACCCCCGGAGATCACTTGATCTCGACGGTGGCGCCGGCGCCCTCGAGGGCCTCCTTGGCCTTGTCGGCCTCCTCCTTGGAGACACCCTCCAGGACGGGCTTGGGGGCGCCGTCCACGAGGTCCTTGGCCTCCTTCAGACCCAGGGAGGTCAGACCGCGCACCTCCTTGATGACGCCGATCTTCTTGTCACCGGCGGCAGCCAGGATGACGTCGAACTCGGTCTTCTCCTCGGCGGCGGCGCCGGCGTCGCCGCCAGCGGCCGGGGCCGCACCAGCAACCGCGACGGGGGCGGCGGCGGTGACCTCGAAGACCTCCTCGAACTGCTTCACGAACTCGGAGAGCTCGATCAGCGTCATCTCCTTGAACTGCTCGATGAGCTCGTCGTTGCTGAGCTTGGCCATGGTGGCTTCCTTTCGTTACTGCCGTGAGTGGCGTGCCCGGCGGGCCGGGCGAGTTGTGGTGGCTGGTCGCTGGGCGGGAGCCCGGGCGATCAGTTGTCGTCGCCACCCTCGGCGACGTCGGTGGTGGACTCCTCGGAGTCCGCGGCAGCGTCCTCGGCGGGCGCGTCCGCAGCGGCCGGGGCGCCGGACACCGGGCCCTCGGTCTCGACCTTCTGACGCAGGGCCTCGGCCAGACGTGCCATCTGGGCCGGGGCGCCGTTGAGCAGAGCGGCGGTGTTGGCCATCGGAGCCTTCATCGCACCGGCCAGCTTGGCCAGCAGCGTCTCGCGGCTCTCCAGGCTGGCGAGCTTCTCGATGTCGGCGGCGCTGAACGCCTGGCCGTCGACGAGACCAGCCTTGAGGACCAGGGCCTCGTTCTCCTTGGCGAAGTCACGCAGGCCCTTGGCCACCTCGACCGGGTCACCGGTGACGAAGGCGATGGCGGTGGGGCCGGACAGGTGACCGTCGAACGCGTCGACGCCCACCTCGGCCGCCGCACGGGCGGTCAGCGTGTTCTTCACCACGGAGTACGTCGCGTTGCCGCGCAGCTTGGAGCGGAGCTCCGCCATCTGCGCGACGGTCAGGCCGCGGTACTCGGTCAGCACGGCCGCGTTCGAGTCGCGAAGCTGAGCCGCGATCTCGGCGATGACGGCATCCTTCTCGGGATTCGCCATGTGGGCCTCCTTACAGTGGTGGTGCCGGGCCCCACGAACGAAAAAACCCCGTGCGCAGGCACGGGGCAAACTCCTCGACACCCCGCGTCGACACCCTCACGGGCGGACGCAGCGGTCCGGGAACTCGTCTCACACCTACGCGGGCCGTCCGTCGAGCGGAACCTTCGGTGGTGCTCCCACTCCGTCTCCGGCGTGCGGGCACCAACGACCGGCGGTCATTGGTCAGGCAAGAGTAGCGGAGGCCCACGCCGCGCACCAACTCGGCAACGGTGAGGCCGCTCACCCCGTCCCATGACGGATGTCATGCCCCACGAGCCCGCCCCCGCTCAAGACTGGGGCCATGCGAACCCCGCTCCTCTGGACCCTGACCCTCGGCACCGTGCTCACCCTCGGCCTGGCCGTCCACCGTGTCGACGCCCTGACCGTCGAGTCGGCCCTGCCCGCACTGCTCGTGAGCGCGCTCAGCAGCCTGGCGCTCATGGTGGCCGCGTGGTTCGCGCCGCTGAAGGGCGCCCGCAGCACCGCCGGCACGCCGCTCGCCCCGTGGGACACCCGCTGGAACGAGCGCAAGGTGCAGCAGCTCGGCGCCGCGACCGCCGCGACGCTCGGCCTCACCTGGCTCAACGTCCTCGACCCCGGCATGGCGCTGGTGACGGGGATCGTCGTCGCCCTGCTGTTCGGGTTCATGACGGGGCGTTCCGAGGAGGAGCCCCAGCACGAGGCCGACACCCCGGACGGACAGGGCGCCTGACACGGCCCGCCACCACCGGACACCCCGGGACCGACGACGCCGAAGGGCCCCTCCCGAGCGGGAGGGGCCCTTCGCGGTGCTCACGGCCGCGGCGAGACCGTCACGGGGTGGCTCAGGCGTCGGCCTTGGCACCCAGGTCCAGCGGGATGCCGGGACCCATCGTGGTGGAGAGCACCGAACGGGTGATGTAGCGACCCTTGGCGGCGTTCGGCTTCAGGCGCATGACCTCGTCCATCGCGGCGTTGAAGTTCTCCACCAGCTGGTCGGTCGAGAACGACGCCTTGCCGATGATGAACTGCACGTTGGCGTGCTTGTCGTTGCGGAACTCGATCTTGCCGCCCTTGATGTCGGTGACGGCCTTGGCCACGTCCATGGTCACGGTGCCGGTCTTCGGGTTCGGCATGAGGCCACGCGGACCCAGCACCTTGCCCAGACGGCCGACCTTGCCCATGAGGTCCGGGGTGGCGACGACGGCGTCGAAGTCGAGCCAGCCGCCGGCGATCTTCTCGACGAGCTCGTCGGAGCCGACGTGGTCGGCACCCGCCTCGCGAGCGGCCTCGGCCTTGTCACCGTTGGCCAGCACGACCACGCGGGCGGTCTTACCGGTGCCGTTCGGCAGGTTCACGGTGCCGCGGACCATCTGGTCGGCCTTGCGCGGGTCGATGCCCAGACGCAGGGAGACGTCGACGGTGGAGTCCCACTTGGTGGTGGCGATCTCCTGGGCCAGGGCGATGGCCTCACGGGGGGTGTAGGCCTTGCCGGCCTCGATCTTCTCCGCTGCGGCGCGGTAGTTCTTGCTGCGCTTCATGGTTCTCTCCTCGGGAAAGGGGTGGGAGTCGTGGTCGTGCGGGCCAGCGCCGGCCCTACCACTGGGGCGCGGTGACGGCGGGTGCCGTCACCGCAGGGGGCCTCAGCCCTCGACGGTGATGCCCATGGAACGGGCGGTGCCGGCGATGATGCGCTTGGCCATGTCGAGGTCGTTGGCGTTGAGGTCCTTCATCTTGGTCTCGGCGATCTCGGCCACCTGGGCGTCCGTGATCTTGCCGACCTTGTTCACGTGCGGCTCGCCGGAACCCTTGGGCACGCCGGCAGCCTTCTTGATGAGCTGGGCGGCCGGCGGGGTCTTGGTGATGAAGGTGAAGGAGCGGTCCTCGTAGACCGTGATCTCCACCGGGATGATGTTGCCGCGCTGCGACTCCGTGGCGGCGTTGTACGCCTTGACGAAGTCCATGATGTTGACACCGGCGGCACCGAGCGCGGGACCGACCGGGGGCGCCGGGGTGGCGGCGCCGGCCTCGATCTGCAGCTTGATGAAGCTGGCGACCTTCTTCTTGGGGGCCATGTTGTTGCTCCTTGGTCGTGGGCCGACGCCGTGGGCGATGACCCGGTTGCATCGCCACCGCCGGGCGGTGGCAGGTCAGGACCCCGAGGGGTCCGGGTGCGGGGCCGCGGCCCCGCCGCGCGTCAGATCTTGGAGACCTGGTTGAACGCGAGCTCGACCGGGGTCTCCCGGCCGAAGATCGAGACCAGCACCTGCACCTTGCGGGCTTCGACGTTGATCTCGGAGATCGTGGCAGGAAGGGTCTCGAACGGACCCTCCATGACGGTGACGGCCTCGCCGACCTCGAAGTCGACGAGCGGCATCTGCGGGGTGCCTGCCTGCGGCTCGACCGTGGTGGCGCCCTCCTGCGAGCCGGCGGCCGCCTCGGCCTGGGACTCGAAGTCGGGGGCCATCATGTCGAAGACCTCGTCCAGGCTCAGCGGCACCGGGTCGGTGGCGTTGCCCACGAAGCCGGTGACGCCCGGGGTGTTGCGGACGGTGCCCCAGGAGGCGTTGGTGAGGTCCATGCGCACCAGGCAGTAGCCGGGCATGCGCACGCGCTCGACCGTCTTCTTCTGGTTGTTCTTGATCTCGGTGACCGTCTCCATGGGCACCTCGGCCTGGAAGATGTAGTCCTCCATGTTCATGGAGACCGCACGCTGCTCCAGGTTGGCCTTCACGCGCTTCTCGTAGCCGGCGTAGGTGTGGAGCACGTACCAGTCACCGAACTGGTCGCGCAGCATGGCGCGGAACTCCTCGGCCTGGTCCTCGGCGGTGGGGGCGGCGTCCTCCTCGGACACCTCGGCGGCGTCGTCCGCGGCCTCGGCCTGCTCACCCTCGACGGTGGCGTCGGCCTCCGGGGCCTCGACCTCGTCGGCCACAGCGGACTCCTCGACGGCCTGGTCGGCCTCGAGCTCGGTCGCCTGGTCGGGCGTCTCCTCGGACATGCTCTGGTTCCTCCACGTGTGCTGGTTGCCGGTGCTGGGGCGGGCCTCGTCGGCCACGGGCGCGGGGCCCGTCGGCATCGACCCCGGGGGTCCTGCGCCGGGCCTCAGCCGAAGACGAGGTCGATCAGGCGCGAGAACAGCTGGTCGAGTCCGAAGACGAAGGCCATCATCGCCCCCACGAAGACGAGCACCACCAGCGTGTAGCTGACGAGCTCCTCGCGCGTGGGACGCACGACCTTGCTCAACTCGTCCGCGATCTGCTGCAGGAACAGCACGATGGAGTTGAAGAAGCGGGAGACCGGGTTGCTCCCCTGGGCCTTCCGCTCACGCAGGGGGACCTCGGAGTGGTCGGCCGGGGCCGTGCTGCGCTCGGCTGCTGCCGCGCTGGGCTCGGTCACGCTCACTCCTTCACGTGCTGGTTCCGCGGGGACGGACTGCGCAGGGCATGAGGGACTCGAACCCCCAACCCCCGGTTTTGGAGACCGGTGCTCTACCAATTGAGCTAATGCCCTTCGGCGGCCGGTGGGTCGACCGCCGTGGTCGGCGCACGGTGGTGCACCGACCGGGCACTCTACTGCAGGGCGGCACCTGATTTCCACCCGAGGCCCCTGCCGCCCCCTCGGCGGTGGTTCCGCGCCCCGGCCGGCACCCCCACGGGGCCCCGGCCGTGCGGGGCCGGCTGCCAGAATGGCGGGCATGACAAGCGACCAGTCCCCCGCCCAGCAGCCCGCCCGAGTGTCCCGCCGCCTGGCCGCGATCGCCGAGTCCGCGACCCTGGCCGTCACCGCGAAGGCCAAGGAGCTCAAGGCCCAGGGCCGACCGGTCATCGGCTTCGGCGCCGGCGAGCCGGACTTCCCGACCCCCGCCCACGTGGTGGAGGCCGCCGCGGCCGCCTGCCACGACCCGGCCAACCACCGGTACACCGCCGCCGGCGGCCTGCCCGAGCTCAAGCAGGCCATCGTGGAGGCCACCGCCCGCCACACGGGCCTGGAGCTGACCCCCCAGCAGGTGCTCGTGACCAACGGTGGCAAGCAGGCCGTGTACAACACCTTCGCCGCCCTGCTCGACCCGGGCGACGAGGTGCTCCTGCCCGCCCCCTACTGGACCACCTACCCCGAGGCCATCGCCCTGGCCGGCGGCACGTCCGTGGAGGTCTTCGCCGACGAGACCCAGGAGTACAAGGTCACCGTCGAGCAGCTCGAGGCCGCCCGCACCGAGCGCACCAAGGTGCTGCTCTTCGTCTCCCCCTCCAACCCCACCGGCGCGGTCTACTCCCGCGACGAGGTCGAGGCCATCGGCCGCTGGGCGGTGGAGCACGGCATCTGGGTGGTCACCGACGAGATCTACGAGTACCTCGTGTACGGCGACGCGGAGTTCCACTCGATGCCGGTGGTGGTCCCGGAGCTGGCCGACACCTGCGTGGTGCTCAACGGCGTGGCCAAGACGTACGCCATGACCGGCTGGCGCGTGGGCTGGATGGCCGGCCCCGTGGACGTCATCAAGGCCGCCACCAACCTGCAGTCGCACGCCACCTCCAACGTGGCCAACGTCTCGCAGCGCGCCGCCGTCGCGGCCCTGAACGGTGGCATGGAGGACGTGGAGCGCATGCACGAGGCGTTCGACCGCCGCCGCCGGACCATCGTGAGGATGCTCAACGAGATCGAGGGCGTGGAGTGCCCGATGCCGGAGGGCGCGTTCTACGCCTACCCCTCGGTCAAGGGCGTGCTCGGCAAGGAGATCCGCGGGAAGCGCCCGCAGACCTCCCTGGAGCTGGCCGCGCTCATCCTCGAGGAGGCCGAGGTGGCCGTGGTGCCCGGTGAGGCCTTCGGCCCCTCGGGCTACCTGCGCCTCTCCTACGCCCTGGGCGACGAGGACCTGGAGGAGGGCGTGGGCCGCATCCAGAAGCTGCTGGCCGAGGCCCGCGACTGACACGGCACCGCACCGATGCCGCAGGGGCCGCCCACCACGCACGTGGTGGGCGG
>NZ_KV824641.1:0-540 GCF_001816045.1 Kytococcus sp. HMSC28H12 | reverse complement strand
GGCGACGGCGACGGCCGGGACGGACCAGGCAGCACCCTTGGCGAGGGAGCGGCGGGAGACGGTCATGGACTCTTCCTTTCGTGCGCGGTCCCCTCGGCGGCGCCAAGGGGACCGGAGGTCTGTGGCACTGCCGAACGCAACTTTTCACAGCACGGGAAATAGCGATCCGACAGGGGCTTCCGCATCATTACGTCGGACATGTGATGCAACTCACTTTTGAATGCTCGGTGCGCCATGTTTCACGAAGTAGCGAAACTGTTCATTACTCCAACCTGCCACAGGGACAGGACTATTCATCGGGCATACCTGTGTCGCTCCGGGTCGGCGCCACCGAGCCACCGACCCCTCTCGACGATGCGGACCATCTGCACGCGAGCTTGCACCAGCGAGGATCCCCGAAATGCGTTTTACTGCCCCCGTGGCAACTGCCACCTCCGAACCTGATCCCAAGGGGAAGTCATGACCAACCAGACCTCCGGCATCTCCCGCCGGTCCATCGCCAAGGGCGCCGCCTGGTCCGTCCCGGCCGTCGCCGTCGCC
>NZ_KV824640.1:0-1279 GCF_001816045.1 Kytococcus sp. HMSC28H12 | reverse complement strand
CTGGCCGGGGCCGGGGTGGCCACCGTGTGCGTGCGCCGCCGCCCGGTGGTGGGCGTGGTGGCCACCGGTGACGAGCTGGTGCCCGCTGGTCGACCGCTGGGCCGGGGGCAGGTGCACGAGAGCAACGCCGTGCACCTGGCGGCGCTCGCTGCGGGAGCAGGCGCCGAGGTGGTGACCGGCCCGGTGGTGCCCGACGACGCCGAGTCCTTCGCCGCCCGCCTCGACGAGCTGGCCACCCGGTGCGACCTGCTGCTGCTGAGCGGCGGGGTGAGCGTGGGCGACCACGACGTCACCCGCATCGTGCTGGGGGACGGGTCCGCGCAGGCCGGGGCGCGTGGGGTGGCCGGGCGCTTCGTGCACGTGCGCATGCAGCCGGGCAAGCCGCAGGGCCACGCCGTCTGGGCCGGCACGCCGCTGGTGGCCGTGCCGGGAAACCCGCTCTCCGCGGCGGTGTCCTTCGAGATGTTCGTGCGCCCCGCGGTGCGTGTGCTGCTGGGCCTGCCGGACCCGGTGCCGCAGGTGGCGGTGGCCGGGGCCGACTGGGACTGCCCGCCCGGGCGCCGCCAGGTGCTGCCGGTGGTGACCTCCACCGACGCCACCGGCCGCCGGGTGGCCGTGCCCGCCCACCGGCGCGGTTCGGCATCGCACATGGTGACCGCCCTGGCTCTGGCCGACGCCGTGGTGGAGGTGCCCGAGGACACCACCCACGTGACCGCCGGCGACCTGCTGACCCTGAGGAGCATCCGATGACCGAGCCCCGCTTCACCCACCTCGACGCCGCCGGGCAGGCCCGGATGGTGGACGTGACCGCCAAGGAGCCCACCGTCCGCGCCGCCACCGCCCGCGGCAGGGTGGTCTGCGCGCCGGAGGTGGTGTCGATGCTGCGCGACGGCACGGTGCCCAAGGGCGACGTGCTGGCGGTGGCCCGCATCGCCGGCATCGCCGCGGCCAAGCGCACCCCGGACCTGCTGCCGCTGGCCCACGTCATCGGCGTGCACGGCGTGGTGGTGGACCTGCAGCTCGTGGACGACGGCGTGGAGGTGGAGGCCACCGTGCGCACCGCCGACCGCACCGGGGTGGAGATGGAGGCGCTCACCAGCGTGAGCGTGGCCGCGCTGTCGGTGATCGACATGGTCAAGGGCACCGACCGCTCGGCCCACCTGGCGGACGTGCGCCTGGTGCGCAAGGAGGGTGGCCGCAGCGGCACCTGGGTGCGCGAGGAGCAGGCGTGAGCCCGGCGACACGCGCGCCGCGCGCCACCCCCGCGGAGGCGCCTGCG
>NZ_KV824639.1:0-5925 GCF_001816045.1 Kytococcus sp. HMSC28H12 | reverse complement strand
GGCGGAGCTGCCGGCCGCCGCCCTGCGCCTCTCGGCTGGGGAGCAGGCCGTTCCCACGGTGTTCGTCGACGAGCAGCCCGCCCCGGCCACCGGCCACGCCTGAGGCTCCCAGCAGACGGCTGGGCCCCCACCGCACACGGTGGGGGCCCCGCAGGGTCGGGCGGCCGTCAGTGCTCGGTGATCGCCCGCTGGATCTCGACCACGTAGTGCACCTTGCCGATGTAGTCCGGGTGGGTGCCGTCGCTGAGGAACCAGTCGTCGTGGCCCTCGGAGACGCCCTTCCAGTCGGCGATGGTGACCTTGGGGTCCAGCTCCTCGTCCTCCAGCCCGTCGAAGACGGCCTGGTTGTCGGCGTCCCAGCTGGTGTTGGAGTTGGGGCGCACGAGCACGACGTGCTTCACGGCCTTCTCCTTGGCCAGGTGGGTGGCGGCGTCGACGAGGTCGTCCTTGTTGATCCGGCCGTTGTTGCCGGTGTGGACCACGACCACCTCGCTCTTGATGTCGTGGGCCTTGGCCGCCTTCTCCGCGTAGCCCAGGACCTCGCTGGCCTGGACGCCGACGGTGGCCCGCAGGTCGAGGGCCCCGAACGCGCGGGAGATGACCGGACCGGCGGACATGGCCACGGAGTCGCCGAAGACGGTGACGTTCATGCACTGCGTGCCGTCGCCCACCTTGGTGCCGTCGGAGGGGACCGGCAGCGTGTCCGCGCCGAGCTTGGACTGCCCGAGCCACTGCGGGTCGGCTCCCTCGGCCACGCGGTCACCGCTGATCTTCGAGGGGTCGCAGGCAGCACCCTTGCCCCCCTCGGTGGGCGGCGGGGAGGTGGGCGATGCCGTGGGCGTCTCCTCCGACTGGTCCGGGACACCGGCCTGCGGGCCGTCGGGCGCCGGGGTCTGGTCCCCCGAGGGTGCGGTGCCGACGTCGGCGTTGCCCAGCACCTCCTCCACCTTCTGCTGCTCGACGGCCTGCGGGTCGGTGGTCGCGGCCACCGCGCCCAGGGTGGCCGTGAGGGCCACCACGGTGGTGGTCAGCCCGGCGGCCGCGGTCAGCGGTGCCCGGCCGGTGCGGCGCAGACGGTCCCACGTGGCGCGCAGGCCGTGCACACGCACCGGGTTCTCCACCAGGCGGTAGCTCAGCTCGGCCAGCAGCAGGGTCAGGCCCCAGCGCACCAGGTGCACCACGGGCTCGGGCCACTCCACGTCGATGCCGGGCCGGGTGAACGCGGCGATGGGCCAGTGCCACAGGTACAGGGAGTACGAGCGGGTGCCCAGGTAGCGCAGCAGCGGCAGGCTCAGCAGCCACTCCACCGGACCGGGGCGGGTGGCGGCCACGACGAGCACGACCACCAGGGCGGCCAGGGCGGCGAAGCCCCATCGGTAGAGCCACTCGGAGGTCTCGGCCTGGGTCACGAAGAACCAGCCGAGCCCGCCCAGGCCGGCCAGGCCCAGCAGGGTCCACAGCACGCCGGCGCGCTTGAGGGGCGCCCGGTCGCTGAAGCCTGCGCCACCCCGCAGGGCGGCCAGGGCAGCACCGGCGAGCAGGCCCATCGCGTGGGAGTCGGTGCCGAAGTAGAAGCGGCTGGCGTCCCCCGCGGCCGGCAGGTCGGCCGCGGCCGTGCCCATCCCCATCCACAGCGAGGAGGCCACCGCACCCACGAGGGAGATGGTGAACACGGCCCAACGGCGGGCCGAGGCCTTGGTGAACGCAAAGGTCAGCCCGGCCACCACCAGCGGCCAGACCAGGTAGAACTGCTCCTCCACGGCCAGGGACCACAGGTGCTGGAGCACCGGCGGCCGGCCGGCGGCCTCGAAGTAGCTGCGCTCCTGGAACACGTACCACCAGTTGGAGGTGTACGTGGCCGCGGCGAGCACGTCGCCCACGTAGGAGCGCACGGCGGTGCGGTCGAGCACCAGCATGGCCACCGAGACGACGAGCAGCAGGAGGAAGACCGCCGGGAACAGGCGCCGCACGCGGCGCCCCCAGAAGTGCTTGAGGTCCACCGTGGTCGGGCTCCAGCGCGTGATCAGCTGGCTCGTGATGAGGTATCCCGAGAGCACGAAGAACACGTCGACGCCCAGGAAGCCGCCGTCGAGGCCGGCGTCGAAGTGGAAGAGCATCACCGACACGACGGCCAGGGCGCGCAGCCCGTCCAGACCGGTGAGATAGCGGCGTCCCGAGGGGGCGCTCCGTGCCGTGGCCCGGGGCCCTCCTGCGCTGCTCGTCGAGACCTGCTGCCCCACCTGGGCTCCTTCCGCGAAGTCGGTCCGTCGCGGCCGACCGGCCCCGACACAGTGCTCCCGTCCGACGTCCGCCGGGCGGGAGCGTCACGCTACTCCCAGAGGCTGGACGCCCACTGGGACCGTGGTCGGATGGCGTGGCCTCATTCCGTGGCCGGCGGAACCTCGTCCTCCCCGAGCGGACGCTGCTCGGTTGCAGTGCGCTGGGCGGAGTTCTGCCACGACCAGGCGTACTTCCCGTCGTCGCTGGCCAGACCGCCCTCTCCCAGGTCGAGGGGGCGGAAGGTGTCGACCATCACAGCCAGCTCGTCGAAGTACTCCACGCCGATGGAGTTCTCGTAGGCCCCGGGCTGGGGGCCGTGGGCGTGGCCGCCCGGGTGGAGGCTGATGGAGCCCTGCCGGATGCCACTGCCCTTGCGTGCCTCGTAGTCCCCGTCCACGTAGAACATGACCTCGTCGGAGTCCACGTTCGAGTGGTAGTAGGGCACCGGGATGCTCAGCGGGTGGTAGTCCACCTTGCGCGGCACGAAGTTGCACACCACGAAGTTGTGCCCCTCGAACACCTGGTGGGCGGGCGGCGGCTGGTGGACGCGGCCGGTGATCGGCTCGTAGTCGGCCACGTTGAACACGTAGGGGTAGAGGCAGCCGTCCCAGCCCACGACGTCCAGCGGGTGGAAGGGCAACGTGTGCACAGTGCCGCCCTGGCCGCCGGTGGAGTCCTCCCCCGTGGCGCGGTGGCGGATGTACACCTCGGTCTCGTCGTCGGCCGCGGCACCGATGTCCTCGGCCAGCAGCGGCCCCTCCGGTCCGCGCAGGTCGCGCTCGCAGTAGGGCGCGTGCTCCAGCAGCTGCCCGAACCGCGAGAGGTACCGCTTGGGCGGGCCGATGTGGCTGGAGGCCTCGATGGCGTAGACGCGCAGCGGCTCGGAGTAACCCTCGTCGCCGGCGTCGCGCGGGATCCACCGGTGCGTGGTGGCGCGCGGCATCACCAGGTAGTCGCCCTGCCCCACCTCGAAGGCGCCCATGACGGTCTCCACGCGGGCGTTGCCGCGCTCCACGTACAGGCACTCGTCACCGATGGCGTTCCGGTACCAGGGGCTCGTGGTGTCGGCCACCACGTAGGACAGGCGCACGTCGGCGTTGCCCAGCAGCAGCCGTCGACCGGTCACCACGTCGACGCCCTCGGTGGGCTCGTCCCCGCCGAACAGGTCGTGGGGGCGCAGGTGGATCGGGCGCAGGGGGTGGTTGGGGGTCAGCGTGGCGTCGGGCAGGTCCCAGACGCGGGCGTCGCTGATGGTGGAGGGGATGTTGCGGTGGTAGAGCAGCGAGGAGTCCGACGAGAAGCCCTCCTCGCCCATGAGCTCCTCGTAGTACAGCCCGCCCTCGGGCGTGCGGTGCTGGGTGTGTCGCTTGGGGGGAACCGATCCGACGGAGCGGTAGTACGCCATGGCTCGTCCTCCGGGTGGTGGGGCGGTGTGGGCGCACCGGGAGTGATGTACGCCACGCGTACGTTAGCGTGCGCGGCATGGCGACCCCACCGGCGATGGAGCGACTCACCCGCGCGTTCGTGGACGACGCGGCGATCTTCCCCCCGGGGCTCTCCCCCTTGCCCGATGCCGTCGCGCAGCACCGCGTCTGGCGCACCGCCCCGCTCGGCTCCCGCCTGGGACCGCTGCTGCTCTCGGTCGACGCCGTGGCGCAGCTCCCGCAGGTGCTCGCGAACTCCCCTGCCACCTCCGACGCCGCTGCCCTCCCGGTGGGCATCGCCGCCCGCCCCGGCACCGGCACCGAGGCGGTCACCCGCGCCGTGGCCACGCTGCGCGGCCTCGGCGAGCAGGTGCGCCTCGAGGTGGTGGAGCGCGCCGCGGACGCCGACTGGCACACCACCGCCGACCACGGTGTGGACCTTGCCCTCGAGGCGCCCCGCGACCCAGCCACCCTGGAGTCCCTGCTCGACCGCCTGGCCGCCTCGGACCGCACTGGCGGGCCCCGGGTCGTGGCCAAGTGGCGCACCCAGGCATCCCCGGCGGGCCCCGTCCCCACGCCGCAGGAGCTCGCCGGGTTCATCACCTCCTGCGTGGAGCGCGACGTGCCCTTCAAGCTCACCGGCGGCCTGCACCACGCCGTGGCGCGCACCGCGCCGGCCCAGTCCGGCGAGGGCACCGAGGAGATGCACGGCATGCTCAACGTCGTGGTGGCCACCCACGGCGCCCTCTGCGGACTGGGTCCCGACGACGTCGCCGCCGCGCTGGCCGAGCGCGACGCCCGCGCCGTGGCCGACACCGTGCTGGCGCTCGACTCCGGCGCCGTCGAGGGCGTGCGCGCCGCGTGGACCTCCTTCGGCTGCTGCGGCGTCACCGACCCGCTCACCGAGGCCGCCGAGCTCGGCGTACTCGACCCGTCCACCATCGCCAGCACCCCCTCCCACCCCACCGACGAGGAGCCCGCATGACCGCCTGGCCCGACCTGCCCGCCGACCACCCCTTCGGCCCGCACAACCTGCCCTACGGCGCCTTCCTCACCCGCGACGCCGCGCAACCCCGGCTGGGCGTCCGCATCGGCGACGAGGTGCTGGACCTGCCGGCCGCCCTGCACGCCACGGGCGCGGACACCGGCGGCGCCTGGGCCGGCGCCCTGCAGGAGCCGACGCTCAACCGCCTGCTGGAGCTCGGCCACACCGCGTGGACCGGCGCCCGCGAGTGGGTCACCGGCCTGTTCGCCGAGGAGGCCGACCCAGCGGTGGTGCGCCCGCACCTGCTGCCGCTGGGCCAGGTGGAGATGGTGCTGCCCTTCCACCCGGCGGACTACGTGGACTTCTACGCCTCGGAGCACCACGCCACCAACGTGGGCCGCATCTTCCGCCCGGACCAGGCGGCCCTGACCCCCAACTGGAAGCACCTGCCCATCGGGTACCACGGGCGCTCCAGCACCATCGTCGTCTCGGGCACCGACGTGGTGCGCCCCAGCGGCCAGCGCAAGCCGAAGGACGCCGAGGTGCCCACCTTCGGCCCCAGCCAGCGTCTGGACATCGAGGCCGAGCTGGGCTTCCTCGTCGGTGGCCCGACGACCGTCGGCGAGCGCGTCTCCGTGGACGACGCGGCCGACCACCTCTTCGGTGTGATGCTCTTCAACGACTGGTCGGCGCGCGACCTCCAGGCCTGGGAGTACGTGCCGCTGGGCCCCTTCCTGGGCAAGTCGTTCGCCTCGTCGGTGGGCGCCTGGGTGGTGCCCATGGCGGCCCTGGAGCACGCGCGCACCGAGCTCCCCACCCAGGACCCCGAGCCGCTGGACTACCTGCGCGGTGACGGCAGCGGCCTGTTCGGCCTGGACATCGAGATGGAGGGGCGCCTCAACGGCACAGTCGTCAGCCGCCCGCCCTACCGGGAGATGTACTGGTCGCCGGCGCAGATGCTCGCGCACATGACCGTCAACGGCGCTGCCCTCTCGGCCGCGGACGTGTTCGCCAGCGGCACCGTCTCCGGCGACGAGAAGGCCGAGCGCGGGTCCTTCCTGGAGCTCTCGTGGAGCGGTCAGGAGCCGATGCGGCTCGAGGACGGCTCCGAGCGCTCCTTCCTCGAGGACGGCGACACCGTGACGATCACCGGCTGGGCACCGGGACCGGACGGCTCCCGCATCGGGCTGGGTGAGGTGACCGGGACGATCCGCCCCGCCACCGAGCTGGGCTGAC
>NZ_KV824638.1:0-1181 GCF_001816045.1 Kytococcus sp. HMSC28H12 | reverse complement strand
GGCCCGGCGTGGTGTGGCTGGCGCTCGCGGTGCTGCTCTCGCTGGTGCACCCCTTCGTGCCGGCCTCGCGCTGGCTCATGGTGCACCTGGTGCTGCTGGGCGCCCTGTCGCACTCGATCATGGTGTGGAGCACCCACTTCGCCAACGCCCTGCTGAGGTCCGCCCCGGACGTGGACGACCGCGCCACGCAGTCTCGCCGCCTGTGGATGCTGCTGGCCGGCACCTGCCTGGTCCTGGTGGGCGTGCCCACCGGGTGGTGGCTGCTCACGGTGGCCGGCGCCGTGCTGGTGGGCACCGCCGTGCTGGAGCACGCCCGCCAGCTGGTGCGCCGCCTGCGGGCTGCCCTGCCCGGCCGCTACGCCGTCACCGTGCGCTACTACGTGGCCGCGGCGCTGTGCCTGCCGGTGGGCGCGGCCCTGGGGGCCACGCTGGCCCGCGGGGTGGGCCCCGAGTGGCACGGCCGCCTGCTCCTGGCCCACACGATGGTGAACCTCCTGGGTTGGGTGGGTCTCACCGTGACCGGCACCCTGCTGACGCTCTGGCCGACCATGCTGCGCACCCGCATCGGGACGCGGGCCGAGGCGCACACCCGGCACGCCCTGCCGGTGCTGGTCGGTGGGCTCGTGGTGGTGCTGACCGGCGCGCTCGGCGGGTGGCAGCCCGTCGCCGCCGCCGGGGTGGCGCTCTACGCCGCGGGCCTCCTCTGGTGGGCCGCGGGGGTGCTCTCGCCGGTGCGCCGGGGGCTTCCGCGCGAGTTCGCCGCCGCGTCCGTGGGTGCAGCCCTGCTGTGGTGGGCCGCCGGCATCGCGATGGTGCTGACCGCCCTGCTGACCGCGCAGGACTGGACGCGGGTGGGCACCACCTTCGACCGCACCACCGCCGTGGTCGTGGTGGGTTTCGCCGCCCAGCTGCTCACCGGCGCCCTGAGCCACCTCATGCCGGTGGTCATCGGGGGCGGCAAGCCGGTGGTGCGTGCCGCCGCGGCGTGGTTCGACCGGTGGGGTGCCGCCCGACTGGTGACCACCAACGCCGGCCTGCTCGTGTGCCTGCTGCCGGTGCCCAGCCTCGTGCGGGTGGCCGCCTCCGTGCTGGTGCTGGTGTCGCTGGCATCGTTCGTCCCGCTGATGGTCCGCGCCGTCGCCGCCGCCGGGCGGGCGCGTCGGGAGCAGCTGGCGGCCCGG
>NZ_KV824637.1:0-1237 GCF_001816045.1 Kytococcus sp. HMSC28H12 | reverse complement strand
TCGAGGCCGCCCAGCGCGTGCCCGGCACCCGCGCCGTGGTGCTCCTGCGCGACGGCGAGGTGGCCGCCCTGGTGCCCCGCGGCACCACCACCGAGGTGGACGGCCGCACCGTGGCCCTGCAGCTGCCCACCGGGCCGCTCGCCTCGGGCCTGGTCTGGCGCGCCCTGGCCCCCTCGCCCCAGCGCGTCTCCGTGCTGGCCCCGCCCCAGGAGGCCGCGTGAGCCCCGCCAGCCTGCCCGCCGACCGCCCGCGCGTGCTCATGATGAGCAGCAACGGCGCCGGCATGGGCCACCTCACCCGCCTGCTGGCCTACGCCCGGCACCTGCCGGCGGCCCTGCCCGGCGTGGAGATCTCGTTCCTCTCGTTGTCCACCGCGGCCCCGATGGTGCGCACGCTCGGCTACGACACCGAGTACCTGCCCAGCACCGGCGCCACGGGCATGCGCTCGGTGGAGTGGCGCCGCTTCTTCGCCCAGCGCCTGCACGACGTGCTGGAACGCGTCCGCCCGGACGTCGTCGTCTTCGACGGCACCCACCCCTACCGCGGCATCGACGCCGCCGTGGAGGCCTTCGGCGACACCCGGTGGATCTGGTCGCGCCGCGGCATGTGGAAGCCGGGCCGCAACACCGACCAGCTGGAGAAGACCGACTGGTTCGCGCGCGTCATCGAGCCCGGTGACCTCTCCGCCGCCGCCGATGCGGGCGCCACCGCCGGCGTGCAGGACCCCCGCGTGCACCGCGTGGGCCCGGTGACCCTGGTGGACCGCGACGACCTGCTCGACCCCGCCGAGGCCCGCCGCCACCTGGGCCTGCCCGTGCAGGGCCGCCTGGCGCTGGTGTCCCTGGGCGCCGGCAACATCAACGACACCTCCGACGCGGTGGGCGCGGTCTCGGCGGCGCTGCGGGAGCGCGGCATCGGCGTGTGCGTCACGCAGCCGGCCATCGCCGAGCGCGCCGTGGACGCCACGGACGTGCACGTGGTGCGCGACTTCCCCATCTCCCGCTGCTTCGGCGCCTTCGACCTGGCCTTCGTGGCCGGCGGGTACAACAGCTTCCACGAGTCGCTGCGCCTGGGCCTGCCGAGCGCCTTCGTGCCCAACACCGACACCAACCTCGACGACCAGGCCGCCCGCACCGGGCACGCCGGCGCGTCCGGTTGGGCGGTGGACCTGCCGGAGGTGACGCCGGCCGCAGCGGCCGTCGCCGTGGACCGCCTGCTCGCCGAGGGCCCCGCGATG
>NZ_KV824636.1:0-721 GCF_001816045.1 Kytococcus sp. HMSC28H12 | reverse complement strand
CGGCATCCAGTTCCTGCGCATGGTCTCGCCGCTCTCCTGGGCGCCGGTGGCCGTGGCGGCCTTCGGCATCGGGGCGGCGCCGGTGGTGTTCATCGTGGCCGCGGCGGCCACCTGGCCGGTGGTGCTCAACACGGCGCACGGCATCCGCAGCCTGCCGCCCAGCTGGGGTGCCGTGGCGCGGACCCTGGGCGCCTCGCGCGGTGAGCTGCTGCGCTCCGTGGTGTGGCCGGGGGTGCGGCCGCAGGTGCTCACCGGCATCCGGCTGGCGCTGGGCATCGCGTGGGTGGTGCTGGTGCCGGCGGAGATGCTGGGGGTGCGCAGCGGGCTGGGGTACGAGATCCTCAACGCCCGCGACCGTTTGGCCTACGACGAGATGCTCGTGGTGATCCTGCTCATCGGAGCGGTGGGCACACTGGTGGACCTGGCCGCGCAGCGGCTGCTCTCCGGGGCGTGGGTTCCGGCGCGGCGCCGGGCCCGGGCGGGCCGCACGGTCGCCGGTGGCGGCGCCCACGCAGCACGTGACGGTGCGGGGCAGACGGGCGCGGCCCGGGACGGTGACCTGACGGTGCGGCCGGCATGAGGCACTGCACCGTGGGCGGCGTGCGGGAGTCCGGCGCGGACGCCCGGGAGCACGGCATCGAGAGGAGCACGCGCGTGGACCAGCTGGACGTACTGGGTGCCGGCCGCATGGGCCGGGCCCTGGCCGGGCGCGCGGCCGCCC
>NZ_KV824635.1:0-1610 GCF_001816045.1 Kytococcus sp. HMSC28H12 | reverse complement strand
GTGGGTGTGTTTGGTTGATTTCTTTGGCGATGAAGTTTGAGTCCAGCGACTCATTCTGACTCTGCCAGTATTGAATTTTCTACGGAGAGTTTGATCCTGGCTCAGGACGAACGCTGGCGGCGTGCTTAACACATGCAAGTCGAACGGTGAAGCGGGTGCTTGCACTCGTGGATCAGTGGCGAACGGGTGAGTAACACGTGAGTAACCTGCCCATCACTCTGGGATAAGCGCTGGAAACGGCGTCTAATACTGGATACGACCAACCCTTGCATGGGGTGTTGGTGGAAAGATTTATCGGTGGTGGATGGACTCGCGTCCTATCAGCTTGTTGGTGGGGTAATGGCCTACCAAGGCGACGACGGGTAGCCGGCCTGAGAGGGCGACCGGCCACACTGGGACTGAGACACGGCCCAGACTCCTACGGGAGGCAGCAGTGGGGAATATTGCACAATGGGCGAAAGCCTGATGCAGCGACGCCGCGTGAGGGATGACGGCCTTCGGGTTGTAAACCTCTTTCAGCAGGGAAGAAGCTTTTGTGACGGTACCTGCAGAAGAAGCACCGGCTAACTACGTGCCAGCAGCCGCGGTAATACGTAGGGTGCGAGCGTTGTCCGGAATTATTGGGCGTAAAGAGCTTGTAGGCGGTTTGTCGCGTCTGCTGTGAAAATCTGGGGCTTAACCCTGGACGTGCAGTGGGTACGGGCAGACTAGAGTGTGGTAGGGGAGACTGGAATTCCTGGTGTAGCGGTGGAATGCGCAGATATCAGGAGGAACACCGATGGCGAAGGCAGGTCTCTGGGCCATTACTGACGCTGAGAAGCGAAAGCATGGGGAGCGAACAGGATTAGATACCCTGGTAGTCCATGCCGTAAACGTTGGGCGCTAGGCGTGGGTCTCATTCCACGAGATCCGTGTCGAAGCTAACGCATTAAGCGCCCCGCCTGGGGAGTACGGCCGCAAGGCTAAAACTCAAAGGAATTGACGGGGGCCCGCACAAGCGGCGGAGCATGCTGATTAATTCGATGCAACGCGAAGAACCTTACCAAGGCTTGACATGCACCGGACAGTCCCAGAGATGGGATCTTCTTCGGACTGGTGCACAGGTGGTGCATGGTTGTCGTCAGCTCGTGTCGTGAGATGTTGGGTTAAGTCCCGCAACGAGCGCAACCCTCGTTCTATGTTGCCAGCACGTGATGGTGGGGACTCATAGGAGACTGCCGGGGTCAACTCGGAGGAAGGTGGGGATGACGTCAAATCATCATGCCCCTTATGTCTTGGGCTTCAAGCATGCTACAATGGCCGGTACAGAGGGTTGCGATGCCGTGAGGTGGAGCGAATCCCAAAAAACCGGTCTCAGTTCGGATTGGGGTCTGCAACTCGACCCCATGAAGTCGGAGTCGCTAGTAATCGCAGATCAGCAACGCTGCGGTGAATACGTTCCCGGGCCTTGTACACACCGCCCGTCAAGTCACGAAAGTCGGTAACACCCGAAGCCGGTGGCCTAACCCTTGTGGGAGGAGCCGTCTAAGGTGGGACCGGTGATTGGGACTAAGTCGTAACAAGGTAGCCGTACCGGAAGGTGCGGCTGGATCACCTCCTTTCTAAGGAGC
>NZ_KV824634.1:0-1283 GCF_001816045.1 Kytococcus sp. HMSC28H12 | reverse complement strand
CTCCGCCCGCGACGCGGCGTGGCGCGCCCGGGCCGCCTCCACCGCCTCGGGGCCGGTGGGGGCCACGACCTGGCCACCGCGCACCAGTGGCACGAGGAGCTCCCGGTCGTCCCCGTCGTGCTGGGGCACCTCCCCGATGCCGACGAGCTCGGCCTGCGCCACGCCGTCCACGACGCGGCGCACGGCGGTCTTCCGGCCGCCCACGGACGTCTTGTGCGCGCTCGCCTTGGCGACGTCGACCATCGTGCCGTCCTCGCCCTCCCGGGCCACCAGCTTGTAGACCATGCCCGCGGTGGGGTGCCCGGAGCCGGTCACCAGGCGGGTGCCCACGCCGTAGGTGTCCACCGGGGCCGCGGCCAGCGAGGCGATGGCGTACTCGTCGAGGTCGCTGGTGACCACGATGCGGGTGCCCGTGGCCCCCAGGTCGTCCAGCTGGCGCCGCACGGCGTGGGCCTGGCCGAGCAGGTCGCCGGAGTCCAGGCGCACCGCGCCCAGGCCGGTGCCGGCCACCTCGACGGCGGTCTGGACGCCGCGGGTGACGTCGTAGGTGTCCACGAGCAGGGCCGTGTCGGTGCCGAGGGACTCCACCTGGGCGGTGAAGGCCTCGCGCTCCCCGTCGTGGAGGAGGGTGAACGAGTGGGCGGCCGTGCCCGCCGTCGGCACGCCCCAGCGGCGCCCCGCCTCGAGGTTGGAGGTCGAGGCGAACCCGGCCACGTAGGCGGCGCGGGCGGCCGCCACGGCGGAGCCCTCGGCGGTGCGCCGGCTACCCATCTCGATGCAGGGACGGTCGCCGGCCACGGCGGTCATGCGGCTGGCGGCCGAGGCGACGGCGCTGTCGTGGTTGAGCATCGAGAGCGCGAGGGTCTCCAGCAGCACCCCCTCGGCGAAGGTGGACTCCACGACCATCAGCGGGGAGTGGCCGAAGTACAGCTCGCCCTCGGGGTAACCGTGGACGTCCCCCGAGAAGCGGTAGCCCGCCAGCCACTCGAGGGTGGGCTCGTCCACCACCCGATGGGTGCGCAGGTGCTCCAGCTCGGCCTCGCCGAAGGTGAAGTCCACCAGCGCCTCCAGGAAGCGCCCCGTGCCAGCCACGACGCCGTAGCGCCGGCCCTCGGGCAGCTTGCGGGCAAAGAGCTCGAACACGCTGCGCCGGTGCGCGGCGCCGCTGCGCAGGGCGGCCTGCACCATCGTGAGCTCGTAGTGGTCGGTCAGCAGGGCGGTACTGGTCACCGGCTCACCCTATGCATGGGGCCCCGCACCACCGGGGGTGGTGCGGGGCCCGG
>NZ_KV824633.1:0-3941 GCF_001816045.1 Kytococcus sp. HMSC28H12 | reverse complement strand
AGATGCGCACCGGTGCGCATCTCGGGCGTTCGGCAGGCGGGTCACTCAGCCCTCGGCCACCTCGATGCCCAGCGGCAGGTAGCTCAGCGGGTCGTGGGCGCTGGTCTGGTCGGTCACACCACCACTGCTGCACCCTCAGATCGGAAGAGCCGACAAACTACGCTGTGTCGGTGATGTCCGAGTCCCAGCAGTCCCCGCCCCGCCCCACGGCATCGCCGGAGAACCCCGCTCCCGCAGTGCAGGAGTCAGCCCGCCAGCGTGCCCCGTGGGCTGCTCTGGGCGCCATTGCGCTGCTGGTGGCGGTCACGGCGGTGGGTGCCTCCTGGCTGAGCGGCGCCACGCGGCAGCTCCTCCTGGTCGATGCGGGGGCATTCGTCCGCTGGGCCCTGCCCGTGGTCCGGGCGCTGGTCATGACCGGCATGGTCACCACCGTCGGGGCGCTCGGCGTCGCGGCCTTCGTGGTCCCCGAACGGCGGTCCACGCACCGTCTGGCCCTGCTGGGGCGCGTGGCCCTCGTCGGGTCGCTCCTGTGGGGGCTGACCAGTTGGGTGCTGGCGGTGCTCACCTTCTCCGAGGTGCTCGGCACCCCCATCGGGGCCGAGGGCTTCTGGCAGCAGTACTTCGCCTTCTGGTGGGACCTCGGACTGCTCGTGCAGTTCCAGCTCACTGGCATCCTGGCCCTGGTGGTGGCGGCGCTGTGCGCCTGGAGCACCGGGCGCAGCGGCCTGCACTGGGCCTTCTGGCTGGCCATCGGGGCCACCCTGCCGCTGGCCTTCACCGGCCACTCCGGCGGCTCGCTCGACCACGACGCCGCCGTCAACGGCTACGGCGGCCACCTCATCGGTGTGGCCGTGTGGGTGGGCGGCCTGCTCGGACTGGCGCTGCTGTGGAGCGGCCTCGGGCAGGACCGCGCGGTGGCCGTGCGTCGCTACTCCGTGGTGGCGCTGTGCGCCTTCGTGGTCACCGGGCTCAGCGGCGTGCTCAACGCCAGCCTCCGCGTGGGGTGGGGCGACCTGCTCACCACCGCCTACGGCCAGCTGCTGCTGGCCAAGGTGGGGCTCCTGGTGGTGCTCGGTGTCTTCGGCGCGGTGATGCGCCGCCAGGTGGTGGCCCGTCTCGAGCAGGCGGAGCGCGGGGCGGGGGCCACCGAGGTCGGGGAGGGCCCCGCCGCCGAGCGTGCCGGTGGCCTGTTCGCCCGCCTGGCCACCCTCGAGCTGCTCGTCATGGCCGTGGCCGCCGGCCTCGGCTCCGCGCTGGCCCGCACACCCACCCCCGTGCCCGAGCTCACCGGCGAGGCCATCGGCGACCCGGCGGTGGCGCTCACCGGCTACCCGCGCCCGCCCGCGCTCACGGCATCGAGCTGGTTCACGGCCTGGCAGGTGGAGTGGCTGTTCACCACCATCGGCGTGGTGGCCATCGCCCTGTACACGTGGGGGTGGCTGCGCCTGCGCCGCCGCGGCGACGCCTGGCCCTGGTACCGGCTGCCGCTGTGGGTCTTCGGCTGGCTGCTCTTCCTCTACGTGGTCAACGGCGCACCCACGGTCTACGGCCGCGTCATGTTCTCCATGCACATGGTCATGCACATGACGCTCATGATGGCCATCCCGTTCTTCCTCGTGCCGGCCGCGCCGGTGACCCTGGCCATGCGCACCCTGCCGGCCCGCAAGGACCGCACCATCGGCCCCCGGGAGTGGCTGCTGGGCATCGTGCACTCGCGCTACGCGCAGTTCATCGGCCACCCGGTGGTGGCGGCGCTGCTCTTCTTCGTCTCGCTGGTGGTCTTCTACTGGTCGCCCGCGCTGGAGATCGCGCTCACCACCCACGGCGGGCACGTCGCGATGGTGGCGCACTTCCTGCTGGTGGGCTACCTGTTCGTGTGGACGCTGGCCGGCCCCGACCCCGGCGGCGTCAAGTGGCCCGCCCCGCTGCGCCTGGTGGTCATGCTGGCCACGCTGGCCGGGCACGCCTTCTTCGGCGTGGCCATGATGATGGGCACCTACCTGCTGGCGCCGGACTTCTTCCAGACCATCGACCTGCCGTACGTCAAGGACCTCGTGGCCGACCAGCAGCTCGGCGGCGGCATCGCGTGGGGCATCGGCGAGCTGCCGGTGGTGGTGCTGGCCATCATGGTGGGTCTGGAGTGGTCCAACAGCGACGAGCGGGAGAGCCGCCGCTACGACCGCAAGGCCGCCCGCGACGAGGACGCCGAGCTGCGCGCGTACAACGAGCAGCTCTCGCGGATGGGGCGCAACCCGCGGCCCTGACCCGGTGCGGCCGCCTCCCCGGACCGGCCGCACCCGCTGCCCTGCAGCGCCCCCGGTGGCCCGTCGGCCCGGGGGCGCTGCCGGTACCGTGCGGAGGATGAGCGAGCTCTCCGTCAGCGTGATCCAGGTGTCCTACGGCGACGACGAGGCCATGGCCGACCGCATCGAGCGCGTGGCCGGCATGGTGCGGGCCGAGGCGGGGCAGGACCTCGTGGTGCTGCCCGAGCTGTGGCCCGTGGGCGGCTTCGACGTGAAGCACTGGGCGGAGCGGGCCCAGCAGGTGCCCGCCGTGGGCACGGTGCCCGCCGACGGCCCGGACGACCCCGCCCTGGCGGTGGTGCGGGCGATGTCTGCCGCGGCCCGCGACGCGGGGGTGCACCTGCACGCCGGGTCCACCGTGGAGCGCAGCGCCGAGCCCGGCCCGGAGGGCAAGGACCTGTGGAACAGCTCGCTGGTGTTCGGCCCCGACGGGGCGTTGCGGGCCACCTACCGCAAGGTGCACCGCTTCGGCTTCAGCAGCGGCGAGGCGCGCACCATCGAGGCGGGTTCCGACCTGGTGACGGTGCCGATCGAGGGCTTCACCGCGCATCTGGCCACCTGCTTCGACCTGCGCTTCCCCGAGTTCTTCCGCGCCGGTCTCGACGCCGGGGCCGACCTGCTCGTCATCCCCGCCGCGTGGCCGATGCCGCGCCGCGAGCACTGGCGCACCCTGCTGCGGGCGCGCGCCATCGAGAACCAGATGCCCGTCATCGCGTGCAACACGGCCGGGACCCACGCCGGCGACCACGAGATGGGTGGGGCGAGCGTCGTCGTCGACGCCGCCGGCAGCGTGCTGGCCGAGGCGGGGGACGGCGAGCAGGTGCTGCGCGCCGTCCTCGACCCCGCGCACACGGCGCAGCAGCGCGAGGACTTCCCCGTGCTCGCCGCGCGGCGGTGGTGAGGCGGGCGTGGCCGGGGGCGTCGCCCGGCCGCCGGGTCACCTCGGGCGTCAGTCCTCGATCGTCGAGACCTGCTCGTTGACGACCTTCGCGAGGTCGTCCTCGGAGACGCCGGTGGCGGTGGCGTAGACGACGTTGTCGCCGGCCGTGCGGCCGCCCATCCAGATCTCCTGCGTCTGGCCACCGGCCTCGGAGCGGACGCGGACGCCCCGCACGTCGTCGTTCTCGAACTCCTCGAAGGACGTGGTCAGGTCCACCCCGCCGCCGGAGCTCTTGACCTCCTTGCACTCCCCGAGGGCGCGGGTGATCTCGATGAGCTTCTCCGGCTCCTTGCTCGTGCCGGAGACCTGCAGGTCCACGCTCTTGTCCTTGCCGTCCTCGAAGCGGGCGGAGGCCGAGCTGGAGAGGTACTCCTCGGGCTTCACGGCGCTGAAGTCCTCGAGGGCCTTGTGGCACGTTTCGTCGGTGTCCGGGAGGGTGGAGGGGTCGAAGTCGGTGGCCTTCTGCACGCCGGTGGTCACCTCGCCACGGGTGAAGCCGTCGAGGGGGAAGTCGTCCTGGCTGAGCAGGGCCTTCTCGGCGGCGGCGTCGTCGAGGGCGTCGGGGCCGCCACCGCAGGCGGCGATGGCGGGCACGGTGAGCAGGGCGGTCAGCACGGCGGCGGGGCGGCGCAGGGAGTTCATGCCGCGAGTGTGGCAGAGCCGCGTGCACGCCGAGGGGGCGGTCCGCACCGTGTGCG
>NZ_KV824632.1:0-1181 GCF_001816045.1 Kytococcus sp. HMSC28H12 | reverse complement strand
GGCGGCGGGGGAGCCCCCGCCGCCGACGACCCCGATGAAGGCGAACTGGGACCCGCCGGTGAACATCAGCGCCGAGAGCGCCACCGCCTGCCAGGCGTCGAGACCGCTGGCGACGGCAAGGGCGCCGAAGGAGATGCCGTACAGGCCGGTGGCGAAGCCGACCGAGAGCCCGGCGCGCTGGGCCGGGGTCACAGCCCGTCGGGCAGGTCGCCGCCCTCGCGCAGGGCCTTCCACAGCTCGCCGGCCCTCTCGTCGTCCCACTTCACGGCCCAGCCGTGCTCGGTGCGCAGCGTGGAGTCGCTCACTGGGACGGTCACCTGCCGGTCGCCGCCGCTGGCACGGCGCACCGCGTTGAGCGCCATGCCGATCTCCAGCATTGAGTCGTGCTCGTCCACCGTGAGGTTGGGCGTCACGGCACTGCCCACCGAGTGCAGGCGCCAGGGGAGCAGCACGTTGGCGGGGGTGAGCGCCTTGGAGCTGATGGCCTTGAGGAACTCGCGCTGGCGCTCCACGCGGCCCAGGTCGCCACGCGGGTCGAAGTACCGGGCGCGCACGTAGGCCAGGGCGGTGACGCCGTCCATCTCCTGGCAGCCCTTCTTCACGTCGAGGTGGGCCTTGTCGTCCTGGATGTCCTGCTTGGGGCAGAGCTCCACGCCGCCGAGGCTCTCCACCACGTTGGTGAAGCCGCCGAAGCCGATCTCGGCGTACCCGTCGATGCGCAGGCCGGTGTTCTGCTCCACGGTGTCGATGAGGAGCGGGGCGCCACCGGTGTTGTACGCGGCGTTGATCTTGTTCTCGCCCATGCCACGGATGGGCACGTAGGAGTCGCGGGGGATGGAGACCAGCGACGGGGCCCCCAGGACCGGCACGTGGACGAGCATGATCGTGTCGGTGCGGCGTCCCGCGCCACCGCCGGTGCGCAGCCGGTTGCGGTCCTCGGCGGAGAGGTTCTCGCGGCTGTCCGAGCCGACGAGCAGGTAGTTGCGGCCCGCGGTGTCGGCCGGGCGGTCCCCCCAGGTGGGCATGGCGTCGGTGCGCTCGACCTTGTTCCACGAGTCGACGACGGCCCAGACCGTGCCGGCCAGCCAGAGCGCGACCACGACGACCACGGCGGTCAGCGTCCGGCGCACCGGGTGGCGGCGCCGCGGTGCCCGCTCGAGGCGGTCGGCGCCGCGGGTCGG
>NZ_KV824631.1:0-8635 GCF_001816045.1 Kytococcus sp. HMSC28H12 | reverse complement strand
GGCCCTGGAGCGGGCCGCGGCGCGTCACGCGGTGGCCGCCCGCATCGAGGCACCGCCGGCGGCGCACGCGGTGCTGCGCGCGCTGGGTCTGGAGGACTGAGGTCCTGCACCCCTCCCGCGGAGTCAGATGGATCTGTGGACGGCCGGGTGGCGTGGATGCCCGTCCACACCCGCTCGGGGGTGGGGCTGGTGCCGGGGCGCCGGTGGGTGTTGGGTGGTGCCCACGCACAGTCCGATCCCTCGCCCGGAGGCACCATGACCCCCCGCGTCCTGCCCGAGCCCGTCGCCGCGGCCGACCGCGTGCACCGCGTGGTGCCCGTCCCGATGGGGGAGGTCACCCTGGTGGGCGATGGCCACCGCCTCGAGGGCCTGTACTGGCCCGACCACACGCCGGCCCCGGACCGGGAGCGCTTCGGCCCCCGCGACGACGAGGCGTTTCCCGAGGCGGTGCGGCAGCTGGGCGAGTACTTCGACGGCACCCGTCGCACCTTCGACCTGGACCTCGCTCCGCGCGGCACCGACTTCCAGCGCCTGGTCTGGGACGAGCTCGCCCGCATCCCCTTCGGCCAGGTGCGCACCTACGGCGAGGTGGCCGAGGCCATCGGGCGCCCCACGGCCGTCCGGGCGGTGGGGGCGGCCAACTCCCGCAACCCCCTGAGCATCGTGGTGCCCTGCCACCGCGTGGTGAGCGCGTCGGGGCAGGCGCACGGCTACGCGGGCACCGTGGAGAACAAGGAGTGGCTGCTGCGTCACGAGGGGGTGGACCTGCCCGGGTGAGGGTGGGCGGCACCGCGGGAACGCCTAGAATCGTGAGGGTGACTGAGCAGCCGACCACGCCCCAGGACCCGACCACCCCCCAGGCCCCCGCCGAGGACCTGCCCGAGCAGATGCGGGTGCGCCGGGAGAAGCGGGCGCGCGTGCTGGAGTCCGGTGCCCAGGCCTACCCGGTGGAGGTCCCCCGCACCCACTCCCTGGAGCAGGTCCGCGAGCAGTGGGGCCACCTGGGGACGGGTGAGGAGACGCAGGAGGTCGTCTCGGTGACCGGCCGCGTGGTCTTCTCGCGCAACACCGGCAAGCTCTGCTTCGCCACCCTGCAGGCCGGTAGTGGCGAGCGGCTGCAGGCCATGCTCTCCCTGGCCGAGGTGGGGCAGGAATCCCTCGAGCTGTGGAAGTCCGTGGTGGACCTGGGCGACATCGTCTCGGTGACCGGCCGGGTCATCTGCAGCCGTCGCGGCGAGCTCTCGGTCATGGCCACCGACTGGCAGTTGGCCTCCAAGGCCCTGCGCCCGCTGCCCACGCTGCACAAGGACCTCTCCGAGGAGCAGCGCGTCCGCCAGCGGTACGCCGACCTCATCGTGCGCGACGAGGCCCGCCGCATGGTGATGACCCGCTCGGTCATCACCTCCACCGTGCGACGCTTTCTGGAGGACCGCGGCTACACCGAGATCGAGACGCCGGTGCTGCAGCTCATCCACGGTGGCGCGCACGCCCGCCCGTTCCACACGCATCTCAACGCCTTCGACCAGCCGATGACGCTGCGCATCGCGCTGGAGCTCAATCTCAAGAAGGCCGTCGTCGGTGGCATCGAGAAGGTCTTCGAGATCGGCCGCATCTTCCGCAACGAGGGCGTGGACTCCACCCACAGCCCCGAGTTCACGATGCTCGAGGCGTACGAGGCCTGGGGCGACCAGACCACCATGGCCGAGCTCATGCAGGAGATGTACCTGGCCGTGGCCGACGCCCTCATCGAGGCCGGCCTGCTGGAGTCCCGGGTGCTGCACACCCCGGCCGGGGACATCGACCTCGCCGCCGAGTGGCGCTGGCTGCCGGTCTACGAGGGTGTCTCGCAGGCCGTGGGCACCGAGGTGACCCCGCAGACCGACGAGGCCACCCTGCGCCGCCTGGCCGCCGAGCACGACGTGGAGCTCGAGGACGGGTGGGGCGCCGAGAAGATCGTGCTCGAGCTGCTCTCGGAGCTCGTGGAGCCCGGCCTGGTGCAGCCCACCTTCCTGTGCGACTACCCGCCGTCGGCCCAGCCGCTGGCACGCCCGCACCGCAGCAAGCCGGACCTCATCGAGGCCTGGGACCTCATCATCGGCGGCGTGGAGCGCTCCACGGCCTTCTCCGAGCTCATCGACCCGGTGGTGCAGCGCGAGGTGCTCACCGCCCAGTCGCTCGAGGCCGCCGCCGGTGACCCGGAGGCCATGCAGCTCGACGAGGACTTCCTGCGCGCGCTGGAGTACGGTGCCCCGCCCATGGGTGGCCTCGGGTTCGGTCTGGACCGCATGGTCATGCTGTTCACCGGCGCCGGCATCCGCGAGACCATCCTGTTCCCCCACACCAAGCCGGAGGCGTGATGAGCGAGTTGTTCGGCGCGATCTGGCCGTACATCGCGGCCCTGGTGCCCAGTGTCGGCATCCTCTACCTGTTCTACGTGCTCATGAAGCACATCGTGGAGGGCGACCGCCGCGAGCGCGCCGCGGTGGCCCAGTGGGAGGCGGAGCAGGAAGCCGCCGAGGAGGATCCCGTCGGCTGAGAGCCGCGGAAAGTGAACAGGAAACGGAGCCGTGAACACGGTTCCGTTTTCTGTTGCCGGCCACGAGGAGTTGCGTGAAACGATTCCTGTGGGATCAAATGTCCCTCGAGAACGAACAGGAACGAGAGGACGTGCGCGAGATGGTGCAACGACAGGTGATCATTCTGGAGGACGACCTGGACGGCGGTGAGGCCACGGAGACCGTGACCTTCGCCCTCGACGGCGTCTCCTACGAGATCGACCTCAACGCCGACAACGCCGCCCGACTGCGCGACGACTTCGCCACCTGGGTGGGGCACGCCCGCCGGGCCGTGGGCCGCAAGGCGCCCGCCAAGCGCAGCAGCGGTGGTTCCAGCACCTCCGGGGCCGCCCGCAAGCGCGAGCTCGCGGCCATCCGCGAGTGGGGCCGTGCCAACGGCTGGGAGGTCAGCGACCGAGGTCGCCTCTCGGCCGACCTCGAGGAGGCCTACGCCAAGGCCAACGGCTGACGCGGGCGGGCGCCGGGCGTCGGCCGCGGCGCCACCGCACACGGCGGAGGGCCACCGGGATGATTCCCGGTGGCCCTCCGCCGTGTGCGCCCCGTGGGGCGCTGGCTCACTTCTTGCGACGCTTGCGGCGCTTCCTGCTCTTCTTGTCGTCGCCGTAGCCGTCGCCGTAGCCCGCACCGTAGCCGTACGAGCCATAGCCGTAGCCCTCGCCGTAGAGGATGCGGTTGAGGCGGCTCACCGACGCGCGGTTGATGACGGCACCCAGCAGGTTCGCGTTGACATTGCGCAGGTTGGCCGCGGCGCGCTCCACGTGCTCCTTGCGGGTGTCCCCGGCGGCCACCACGAGCACCGCGCCGTCGGCGGCGGTGGTGAGCAGCGCGGCATCGGTCACCGGCAGCAGCGGCGGGGCGTCGAGGATGACGCGGTGCGTCTGGGTCAGCGTGGCGATGAGGTCGCGCATGCGCTGCGAGCCCAGCAGCTCCGAGGGGTTGGGCGGGATGGTGCCGGCCGGCAGCACCATGAGGTTGGGGTGCGCGGTGGGCTGGACGGCGTCGGCCAGGTCGGCCGTGCCGGCGAGCACCTGGGTGAGGCCAACCGAGGCGTCGATGTCGAAGATTCCGGCCACCGACGGGCGGCGCAGGTCGGCGTCCACGAGGATGACGCGCTCCCCGCCCTCGGCCAGCAGGTAGGACAGGTTGGACGAGATGGTCGACTTGCCCTCACCCATGCGGGCGGAGGTGACGACGATCGACTTGGGCGCGTGGTCGACGTTGACGAAGCGCAGGTTGGTGCGGAACTGGCGCAGGGCCTCCCGGGTGGCGAAGTCCACCTCGCCGGAGTCGCGGACGGCGCGCTCCGGGGAGGACAGGGCCTCGTTGGCCGGGATGAGGCCCAGCGTGGAGGTGCCGCCCGAGGCCTCCTCGATGTCCTCCTGGGTGCGGATGCGGGTGTCCTGGCGGTGGCGGAACCACGCGATGAGGTAGCCGAGGGCCAGGCCGGCGAGGCCGCCGAGCACCAGGGCGCGGGCCGGCTGCGGCTCGGTGGGCGAGGAGGGCAGGTCGGCGCTGGCCAGCGGCAGGATGCTGGTGGCCGGCGTGCGCTGCTCCTTGTCCTTCTGGCTGCTGCTCTCGTCGCTCGAGGGCTCCTGCTGAGCCGGGTAGGACGGTCCGTCGGTGAGGTTCTTGGTCTCCAGGTCCTTCACGTACGCGGCGGTCTCGGTGACCACGGCGTCGGCGAGCTGCTTGGCCTCCTGGGGCGACCCGCCCTTGGCGCTCACCGTGATGTTGGGGGTCTCCTCCTCCACCTTGGCGCTCACCCGCGACGACAGGGCGGCCGGGTCGGTGTCCAGGTTGAGCTGCTTGATGACCCGCTCTGCGACCGGCTGGCTGCTGAAGTAGGTCACGTAGGCCGAGCTCTTGGTGATGGCCAGCGAGTTGCCGGAGAGGGACTCACCCACGGTGCCGGTTCCCGAGGAGGCCTGCACCACGCCGGTGGCGGTGGCCGTGTAGACGGGGGTCTGCATGGCGACCCACCCGGCCGCGAGGGCGATGCCCGCCAGGGTGCTGAGCACCAGGGTGATGATGTGCCGGCGGGTGAGCCGGAGGATGTCGTCGAGCGTCAAGACGTTCTCCGTCGGTGGTGAGGATGTGAACCGGCTGCACCTACGGCGCAGTCCGGCCACTGTAGCGTTCCGGTGGGGCCGGCCACCGGCTCCCGGAGCGCTCGGTGACGTGAGAATCGGCACCCTCACCCCGCCTACACTCGGGCCGTCCGCCGTCGCTGCTCCGCACTCCTGGGAGGCCCCCTCGTGAACATCCTGTACGTCTGCAGCGGCAACATCTGCCGGTCCACCTTCGCCGAGCGCCTCTCTCGGCACCTGGCCCCCGCCGGGCTGTCCTTCGCCTCGGCGGGCACGACCGCGCTCGTGGGGCACCCGATGGAGGACCAGATGGCCGCCGAGCTGCGGCGCCGCGGGGGCGACCCGGACGGCTTCGCCTCCCGGCAGGTCGCGCTGCCGCTGCTGCGCGAGGTCGACCTCGTGCTCACCATGGAGCGCGGCCACAAGGCCTACGTGGTCGAGGAGGCGCCGGGCCTCACGCGGCGCACGCACACGCTGGGGCACTTCGTGCGCTCGGTGGACGAGCTGGCCGCCCGCGGGCCGGTGCCCGGCGGTCCGGAGCTGGTGCAGGCCGTGGCGGCCCTGCGCCTGCCCTCCTCGCGCTCCGAGTCGGTGGAGGACCCCTACCGCCGTCCGCCGGAGGTGGCCGCCCGGGTGGCCGAGCAGCTCACCGACTGGGTGGGTCGCGCCGTGGGGGCGCTGGCCGGTCGTCCCCTCTGAGCCCCGGCGCCGCAGGGTTCGCGCACAGCGAACGGCCCGACGGCCTCCGCGCGGAACAGCCCCCGAGGACGCACTGTTGAGCGACTAGGACGTCCCACGAGGCAAGGAGCTGAGATGTTCGAACGGTTCACCGACCGCGCACGGCGCGTCGTCGTCCTGGCCCAGGACGAGGCGCGCATGCTCAACCACAACTACCTCGGCACCGAGCACATCCTGCTCGGCCTCATCCACGAGGGCGAGGGGGTGGCCGCGAAGGCCCTGGAGAACCTCGGCATCTCGCTGGACGCCGTGCGTCAGGAGGTGCAGGAGGTCATCGGCCAGGGCAAGCAGGCCCCTTCCGGCCACATCTCCTTCAGTCCCCGGGCCAAGAAGGTGCTGGAGCTCTCGCTGCGCGAGGGCCTGCAGATGGGCCACCAGTACATCGGCACCGAGCACATCCTGCTCGGCCTGATCCGCGAGGGCGAGGGCGTGGCCGCCCAGGTGCTCGTGAAGCTGGGCGCCGACCTCACCACCGTGCGCCAGCAGGTGCTGGAGCTGCTCTCCGGCTACTCCGGCGGACAGGGCGAGCCGCAGACCGCGGGCGTGGGCGCCTCCGGCGGGCAGGGCGAGGGGACCCCGGCCGGGTCGCTGGTGCTCGACCAGTTCGGCCGCAACCTCACCCAGGCCGCCCGCGAGGGCAAGCTCGACCCGGTCATCGGGCGCGAGAAGGAGATCGAGCGGGTGATGCAGGTGCTCTCCCGCCGCACCAAGAACAACCCGGTGCTCATCGGCGAGCCCGGCGTCGGCAAGACCGCCGTCGTCGAGGGACTGGCCGCCGACATCGTGGCCGGCACCGTGCCGGAGACCCTCAAGGACAAGCACGTCTACACCCTGGACCTCGGGTCGCTGGTGGCCGGTTCGCGCTACCGCGGTGACTTCGAGGAGCGCCTCAAGAAGGTGCTCAAGGAGATCAAGACGCGCGGCGACATCATCCTGTTCATCGACGAGATCCACACCCTGGTGGGTGCGGGTGCCGCCGAGGGCGCCATCGACGCGGCCAACATCCTCAAGCCGATGCTGGCGCGCGGCGAGCTGCAGACCATCGGCGCCACCACGCTGGAGGAGTACCGCAAGCACATCGAGAAGGACGCCGCGCTGGAGCGCCGCTTCCAGCCGATTCAGGTGAACGAGCCCTCGCTGGCGCACGCCATCGAGATCCTCAAGGGCCTGCGTGACCGCTACGAGGCGCACCACCGCGTGTCCATCACCGACGGTGCCCTGGCCGCGGCGGTGAACATGGCCGACCGCTACGTCAACGACCGCTACCTGCCGGACAAGGCGATCGACCTCGTGGACGAGGCCGGCGCCCGCCTGCGCATCCAGCGGATGACCGCTCCGCCGGACCTGCGCGAGCTCGACGAGAAGATCTCCGCGGTGCGCCGGGAGAAGGAGTCGGCCATCGACGGGCAGGACTTCGAGAAGGCCGCCTCGCTGCGCGACGACGAGCAGACCCTGCTCGCCGAGCGCACCGAGCGCGAGAAGGCCTGGAAGGAGGGCGACCAGGACGTCGCCGCGGTGGTGGACGAGGACGTCATTGCCGAGGTGCTGGCCGCCACCACGGGCATCCCCGTGTTCCGGATCTCCGAGGAGGAGTCCAGCCGCCTGCTCAAGATGGAGGACGAGCTCCACAAGCGCATCGTGGGCATGGACGACGCCATCCACGCGCTCTCGCAGGCCATCCGCCGCACCCGTGCGGGCCTCAAGGACCCGCGCCGCCCCGGCGGTTCGTTCATCTTCGCCGGCCCCACCGGTGTGGGAAAGACCGAGCTGGCCAAGGCGTTGGCGGAGTTCCTCTTCGGCGACGAGGAGTCCCTCATCCAGCTGGACATGTCGGAGTTCGGCGAGAAGCACACCGTGAGCCGCATGTTCGGCTCGCCCCCCGGCTACGTCGGCTACGACGAGGGCGGCCAGCTCACCGAGAAGGTGCGCCGCAAGCCGTTCAGCGTGGTGCTCTTCGACGAGGTCGAGAAGGCCCACCCGGACATCTTCAACAGCCTGCTGCAGATCCTCGAGGACGGTCGCCTGACCGACTCGCAGGGGCGCACGGTGGACTTCAAGAACACGATCATCATCATGACCACCAACCTGGGTGCGCGGGACATCGCCAAGGGCGTATCGCTCGGCTTCTCGGCCGGCCCGGAGTCCGGCACGGACTACGAGCGCCTCAAGGCCAAGGTGTCCGAGGAGCTCAAGCAGCACTTCCGCCCGGAGTTCCTCAACCGCGTGGACGACACGGTCGTGTTCCCGCAGCTCACGCAGGCCGAGATCGTGCAGATCGTGGACCTCATGATCGGCCGCCTCGACGAGCGCCTGGCGGACAAGGACATGTCCATCGAGCTCACGCAGGACGCCAAGGAGCTGCTGGCCAAGCGCGGGTACGACCCCGTGCTCGGTGCCCGTCCGCTGCGTCGCGCCATCCAGCGCGAGATCGAGGACGTCATCTCCGAGAAGATCCTGTACGGCGAGTTCACCGCCGGCGACATCATCGAGGTGGGCGCCAACGCGCCGGCCGAGCCGGAGGAGCAGAACGTGGCCGGGCCCATCAACCCGGGTGCCAGCGGGGCCACGGTGCCCACCGGTGCGCAGGAGTTCACCTTCTCCTCGCGCCGCCGCGAGGGCGCCCCGGACCCGGACGCGCTGACCGGTGACGCCGACCGTGCGCTGGTGGGCGAGTGACCGCCCGCACCACCACCCCGGGGCGGGAGCACGACGGCCGGGTGGCCGACGCGCTCCCGCCCCGGCGGGTGTACGGCTGGGTGGCGGTGGCCGAGGCCATCACCTGGGCGCTTCTGCTCACGGGCATGGTGCTCAAGTACGTCACGCACACCACCGAGCTCGGGGTGCGCATCGGAGGTGGGGTCCACGGCTTCGTGTTCCTGCTCTTGTGCCTCACCACGGTGCTCGTGGCCGTGGACGGCCGATGGGGTGCGGGCCGCACGCTGCTGGGCCTGGCCTCCGCGGTGGTGCCCTTCGCCACCGTCCCGTTCGAGCGCTGGGCCGAGGGCAGGAGCCTGCTGGCCGACCGCTGGCGCCTGCGCCGTGAGCCCGGTACCGGGCCGCTGGAGCGCCTGGCGGCCTGGGCGCTGCGCAACCCGGCGGTGGCCGCCTTGGTGGCCCTGGCAGGCGTGGTGCTGCTCTTCGTGGCGCTGCTGTTCATCGGGCCGCCCGGGGGCTGACCCGGACCGCGCGACCACGCGCCCCGACGGCGGAGGGCCGGCACCCACACGGGTGCCG
>NZ_KV824630.1:0-921 GCF_001816045.1 Kytococcus sp. HMSC28H12 | reverse complement strand
CGCGGGTGGCGGGCCAGGCCCAGGTAGTCGTTGCCCGCGAGGTCGACGGCGCCCCGCGGCAGCGCACGCGGCCGACGCACGAGGTCGCGCCGTTCCCGCACGGCGGCGGCGCGCTGCAGGTGCTGCTCCCAGGCGCTCACCGGGGGCCGGCCTCGGTGACGGTCTCGGAGACGGCCTCGACGAGGCCGGTGGCGATGGTGGCCACCTCCTCGGGCGTGGCGACGTAGGGCGGCATCGTGTAGACGAGCGTGCCGAAGGGGCGCACCCACACGCCGCGGCGCAGGGCCGCCTCGGTGAGGGCCGGAAGGTCCACCGGCGCGGTCGTCTCCAGCACCCCGACGGCCCCGAGCACGCGCACGTCCCGGACGGTCGGCAGGTCCAGCGCCGGGGCGAGGTGCTGCTGCAGGCCCGCCTCGATGCAGGGCACCTGCGTGCGCCACTCCCCCTCGGCCAGGAGGTCGAGGCTGGCGTTCGCCGCCGCGCAGGCCAGGGGGTTGCCCATGAAGGTGGGGCCGTGCATCAGGGCGCCGGTGGCGTCGACGGCGGCGGCCACCTCGTCGGTGGCGACAACGGCCGCCAGGCTGAGGTACCCGCCGGTGAGCGCCTTGCCCACGCACAGGACGTCCGGCGCCACCGGGCGGCCCTCGGGGTCCACCCCCGCGGCGTGGTCGGCCCCGAAGAGCGTACCGGTGCGCCCGAAGGCGGTGGCGATCTCGTCGAGGACCAGCACCAGGCCGTGCTCGTCGGCGATCTCGCGCAGCACGTGGAGGGCGCGCGGGTCGTAGGCACGCATGCCCCCGGCCCCCTGCAGGACGGGCTCCACGACGATGCCGGCCAGCTCGTGCGCGTGCTCGGCGGCGATGCGGCGGGTCTCGGCGGCCCAGGAGGCCAGCGCGGCGTCCGCCGACGGGCTGGCCGCCT
>NZ_KV824629.1:0-720 GCF_001816045.1 Kytococcus sp. HMSC28H12 | reverse complement strand
CTCGACAGTCGAGTTCAGCACCGGTGCGGAGTTCACGCCCAGGGGGACGGTGGCGGTCCGGACGGCGACGCCGAGGAACCCGGGCCCACAGTGCCCGAACCGGCGCTGCCCGAGACGCCGGAGGCCACCGCATCGGACCGGTGGGCAGCCGCGCAGGAGGCCGAGGAGCGCTTCCGCGCCCTGGGCCTGCCGCCGGCCGGCGAGCGCACCGGTGCCGAGCAGGCGCTGGCCATGGTGGGCGCCGCCCCGCAGTACTACCGCCGCGAGCACAAGCCGCACTGGTGGGGGCACTTCGAGCGCCTGGCCCTGCCCGTGGCCGAGTGGCCGTTGACCTCCGGCGTGGCCACCGTGGACCGCGCCACCTGGACCGACGAGTGGGAGCGCCCCACCCCGCGCAGCAACCCGCGGCGCACCCTGGAGGTGCGCGTGGACACCGGCGGCCGACCGGTGCCGCCCGGCACGGGACTCGTGGCCGTGTTCGGCGCCCCGCACCCGCAGGGCCTGGTGCCCGAGGGCGGGTACCCCCACGTGGCGTGGCCCTCCTCGGCCGAGGTGACCGACTCCCGCACCGACGCCGCCACCGGCCTGCAGGTGTGCACCGTGACCGTGCCCTGTCCGCGCCCCAGGGCGGACCGCCCCGAGGTGCCGCCCACCGATGCAGTGCCCGTGGGCTTCGGCCCCACCGCCCCGCCGAGCACCACCCACTTGGACGCCGCCCTG
>NZ_KV824628.1:0-561 GCF_001816045.1 Kytococcus sp. HMSC28H12 | reverse complement strand
CAGGCGGTGAGCACCGGGCACCGGCTGGCGGGGTGGCCGGGCCGCCGCGCGGACGCCCCCGTGGAGCCGCTGGGCGCTGAGCTGACGGCGGCCTCCGAGCGCTTCGAGTCGGTCTACGACGACGTGGTCTGGTTCGGCACGCACCTCTCCGGCGAGGAGGGGGCGGAGCTCCCCGCGGCGGACCTGGACGCGCTGCAGCAGCGGATGCAGCGGCTCGTCGCCCACCCCGAGGGCGCCGCGGTGCTGGCCGATGTCTCGCCTCGCTGGCGTGAGCTGGCCGGCCGGGGCCTGGAGCCGGTGTTGCGGGAGTTCTCGCGCCGTGCGGTGCCCACCGAGCGGGTGGCCACCGAGGTGGAGCACGTGTGGATCCGCGCCGTGCTGGCGATGATGGAGCGCGCCACCCCGGAGCTCACCACGCACGACCGCGAGTCCGCCCTGGCCGGCGTGGCCGCGCTCGAGGAGGCCGTCACCGCCTCGCACACCGCCGCGCGGGAGGCCGTGGCGCAGGGGGTGCACACGGCCCGGGTCGCGCTGGGTCGCTCCCGCCGTGCGGCCGCCCTG
>NZ_KV824627.1:0-1167 GCF_001816045.1 Kytococcus sp. HMSC28H12 | reverse complement strand
AGGCGCGGCGGCTGCGGGCCACGAGCGTGCCACCGGCCGCCACCAGGCCCAGCCCCGCCAGGCCGGCCCAGGGCGAGGCGTCCGGGCCGCTCGCCACACCGGTGTCCACGATCGGCCCGTCCTGGCCCACCTCGTGGGTCCGGAACGAGAAGACCTCCTCGGTGGAGGGGTCCACGGTCATGCTCAGCCACTGCGTGGCCGTGTCGCCGAAGGTCTCCACGCGCGTCAGGTTCTGCACCCCGCCGTAGTGCGCCTCCTCCTCGTGCTGGTGCTCGTCGCCGTGCAGCAGGAGCACCGGGCCGTCGAAGGCGGCGGCGCGCTCTAGCAGCAGCGCTCGCTCGGCGGCGTAGCCGGGCTCGCCGGCCACCGGCTCGGCCTGCATCATGATCGCCACGGCGGCGTCGCCCCGCTCCTGCGCGGTGTCGAAGGCGGCGTCGATCCAGTCCAGGTTCGCCGCGCGGCGCTGGCGCACCTCGGCCATCCGCTCGGCCGGGTGGTCGCCCTCGGCCAGCTCGTCCCAGGGGGCCTCGCCGTTCTGGCTGCCCACCACGTGCACGGTGGCGAAGGTGGTGCCGGCGGCGTGGAAGCGCACGTTCTCCACCGACTGTGCGTGCTCGGGCTGCTCGACCGACTGGGGAACCACCTCCATCGACCGCCCCCCGATGGTGCCGCGGGGGTTCGGGTAGAAGAGCGCGCGGGTGTGCTCCAGGCGCTCGGTGGGCAGGTACTGCCCGGCCTTCTCGCGGTGGCAGTCGGTCCACTCGTTGTCGCCCGGGGTGAGCACGAACGGCGCCTCGAAGGTGTCGTACAGCGCGCGGGAGGTGGCCAGCAGCTCGTCGGAGCAGGGGGTGGACCCGCTCTTCACGTCGCCGGCGTGGAGGACCCAGTCGAACCCGTGGGCGTTGACGTCGTCCACGAGGGCGGGGAACTGCTCGGTCTGCTCGGGGCCGTAGGGGGTGTCGCCGAGCACGGCCACGTGGGCCACGTCGTCGGGTGCCGAGGCCGTGGCCGGTGCCCCGACGGCGAGGGCGGCCAGGGCGGCGACGGACGCGGACAGGGACAGGGTCAGGGGGGTGCGTGTGTGCATGGCCCCACCGTGGCCCTCGCGGGTGACCCCGGGGTGGCCGCCGGGTGACGGCCCGGTGGCGCTCAGCCGGCGGCCACCCA
>NZ_KV824626.1:0-1056 GCF_001816045.1 Kytococcus sp. HMSC28H12 | reverse complement strand
CGGACGCGGCGTGGCCGGGTCGGCCTCGTGCCGGGCCCGCAGCCGGGCCAGCACCACCTGCAGCTCGAACGCCTCGGAGAAGCGCAGCCGCGCCCGGGCCCGCTGCACGTCGGACCAGTCGGCCGGGCGGTGCAGCAGCGTCCACGCCTCGGTCGCGGTGAGCCCCTGCGCAGCGGCCACCGAGGGGGGCAGCACGTCGGGTGCCTCGTCCAGGGCGTGCAGGGCCATGGCGGCGGCCTGGCCGACCTGCACGGAGGTGAGCTGCTTGACCTCCTTGTACAGCCCGATGAGGCCCTCGGCCGGCTCGGCGAACGCGCCGGCCTCCTCGCCGGCGGACTCCAGCACCACGTAGTCGGGGTGCGTCATCTGCAGCGCGCCGCGGTACTCCCCCACGGTGCCGATGAACATCACCCTCGCCCCGGGCACGAGGCGGGTGGTGTGCCCGAAGGCGGTGAAGAAGACCACCGTCAACCGGCCCCCGGCGTCGTCGCGCGTCTGCACCACGAGCCGCTTGCGCCGCGGCTGGTTGCGCATCGGCACCTGCTGCGCGGAGACCACGGTGCCCACCACCACCGAGCTCTCCCCGACGGTGAGGTCTGCCATCGCCGCCGGCCGCTCGGGGTCCAGGTAGCGGGTGGGCACGAACTGCACCAGGTCGCCCACGGTCCGCAGGCCGCGCTCCTTCTCCAGCCGCTTGGCCTCCCGCTCCCCGATGACGGACGGCAGCCGGGCGTCCCAGGTCACCACGCCGGCCCCCTCACTCGAGCCCCACGAGCACCGGGAACGCCCGGGGCCCGCCCTCGACGACCTGCACCTCCAGGCCACGGCGTCGCAGCCGCAGGCTCGACTCGACGGCCCGCCCCACGGCAGGGTCCAATTCCTCCCCGAGCACCACGGTGGCGAGCTCCACGCCGCGGGTGGGGAGTTCGGCCAGCACGTCCGGCAGCACGTCGGCCACGTCCTCGCCGCGGGCCACCTCGCGCGAACCCACGGTGCCGACGACCCCGCCCCCGGGGAGGGCCCGGACCGCCCCGTCGTGGGTGGCCCCCGCCGCGG
>NZ_KV824625.1:0-807 GCF_001816045.1 Kytococcus sp. HMSC28H12 | reverse complement strand
CTGCGGCCGGCGAGGGCGAACTTCACCACCGGGGCCATGTCGGCCGGCTCCACCATCGGGGCGGTGGCCAGGGCCACGAGCGCCTCGTCGCGGATCACCTTGGAGGGCGGCACGTCGCGCTCGCGGGCCATGGCGTCGCGCACCTGCCACAGCTCGCGCAGCGTGGCGGCCTGCCGCGGACGGCGCAGCCGGTGGGAGCCCGACGTGCGGCGCCAGGCCTCCTCGGTGTGCTCCTTGCCGCGGAAGTGCGTGAGGGCCTCGAACTCCTGCCGCGCCCACTCCAGACGGCCCAGGCGCTCGAGGTCCTGCTCCATCGCGTCGCGGGTCTCCACGAGGACCTCCACGTCCAGCGCGGCGTAGACCAGCCAGTCGTGGGGGAGCGGGCGGGTGGACCAGTCCACGGCCGAGTGCTCCTTGGCCAGGGTGAGCCCCAGGTAGTGCTCCACCACCGCGGCCAGGCCGACCCGGGGCAGTCCCACGAGGCGCCCGCCCAGCTCGGTGTCGAACAGGGCGCGGGGTGCCAGTCCCAGGTCGGTGAGGCAGGGCAGGTCCTGGGTGGCGGCGTGCAGCACCCACTCCGGGCCGTCCAGTGCCGCGGACAGGGGCGACATGTCGTCGATGCCGGTGGGGTCCAGCAGCACGGTGCCGGCCCCCTCGCGGCGCAGCTGCACCAGGTAGGCGTCGTTGCCGTAGCGGTGGCCCGAGGCGCGCTCGGCGTCCACGGCCACCGGTCCGGTGCCGGCGGCGAGCCGGGCGGCGGCCTCGGCCAGCGCGGCGTCGTCGGCCACCACCTCCGGCAGCGGCTCC
>NZ_KV824624.1:0-2200 GCF_001816045.1 Kytococcus sp. HMSC28H12 | reverse complement strand
CCATGGTGCTGCCCCCGGTGGTCGGCGGTGTGGCGCTCCTCCTGGCCTACGGCCGCACCGGCCTGGTGGGCCGCTGGCTGTACGAGGCCACCGGCTGGCAGGTGCCCTTCACCGCCACCGCCGTGGTCCTGGCGCAGACCTTCGTGGCGCTGCCCTTCCTGGTGGTCACCGTGGAGGGGGCACTGCGCTCCACCGGCACCGCCCTGGAGGAGGCCGCCGCCACCCTGGGGGCCGGGCCGCTCACCACCTTCCGCCGCGTCACCCTGCCGGCGCTGGGGCCCAGCATCGCGGCCGGGGCCGTGCTCGGGTGGGCCCGGGCGCTGGGGGAGTTCGGCGCCACGGTGACCTTCGCCGGCAATCTCCCGGGCGTCACCCAGACCATGCCGAGCGCCGTCTACCGCGCCTTCGAGACCGACCCGCCCGCCGCCGTGGCCCTGAGCCTCGTGCTGCTGGCGGTGTGCGTGACCGTGCTGGTGCTGCTGCGGGACCGCTGGACGCCGGGGTTGCCCCGATGACGGGCGCCACGCCCGCGCTCGAGGTGGACGCCCGCATCCGCCGCGGCACGCTGGACCTGAGCGTGGCCTGCGCCGTGCGGCCCGGGCGTGCCCTGGCCGTGCTCGGCCCCAACGGGGTGGGCAAGACCTCGCTGCTGCGGGCCGTCGCCGGGCTCGATGCCGTGGCGTCCGGCCACGTGCGCTGCGCCGGCCGGGTGTGGGACGACGCCGCAACCGGGACCTTCGTGCCGCCGGAGCGCCGCCGGGCGGGGGTGGTCTTCCAGGACCACCGGCTGTTCGGGCACCTCTCCGTGCGGCAGAACGTCGCCTTCGGGCCGAGCGTCCGCGGGGCTGGGCGCCGCGCCGCCGAGGCCCGGGCCGATGCGGTGCTGGCGGAGCTCGGCATCGAGCACCTGGCCGCCCGACGCCCGGCCGAGTTGTCCGGTGGGCAGTCCCAGCGGGTGGCCGTGGCCCGGGCGCTGGCCACCGACCCCGTCGCCCTCCTGCTCGACGAGCCCCTCTCCGCCCTGGACACCACCGCCCGCGGCGAGGTGCGCACCTGGCTGCGTGCCACCCTCGAGCGCCTGGCCTGCCCGGTGCTCCTGGTGACCCACGACCCGGCCGACGTGGACGCCCTGGCCGACGACGAGCTGCGCCTGCCGGCAACCCGTACGGACTCCTGACCGCTCCTTGACCCGCAGGAGGGGGCCGCGTCACCTGCTCTCCCTAGCGTGGGGGCTCCCCTCAACAACAGGAGCAGATGATGCGTTCTCTGACCCGCACCACCGTCCTCGCCGCCGGTCTGGCCCTCGGCCTGGCCGCCCCCGCGACCGCCGGCCCGGTCGCGCCGGCCGCGTTCTCGGCCCAGGAGGTGCAGCCCGCCGCCGAGCACGGCCCGGCCCCGACCAAGGACTCGGTCGGCGTGGACGGCCCCTACGAGGTGGCCAGCAAGAAGCTGGAGGCCGCCCCGGACGCGGACTTCTACGGCGGCACGGTGTTCCACCCCTCCAACGGCGCCGAGGGGGAGACCTTCGGCGGCGTGGTGACCATGCCCGGGTTCACCGAGCCCGGGTCGGCGATGGAGTTCGTGGCCAAGCGTCTGGCCTCCCACGGGTTCGTGGTGCTCATGGCCGAGGCCCCCACCGTCATGAGCCAGCCGCAGGCCCGTGGCAAGGCGGCGCTGGGTGCGCAGAAGGCGCTCGCGGCGGACGCCGACATGGCCCCGCTGCTCGATGCCGAGCGCACGGCCCTGGTGGGCCACTCGATGGGTGGCGGCGGCGTCCTCTACGCCGCGCAGGAGTCCGAGCAGGACGCTGTGGTGCCGATCCACCCGTGGGCACAGGAGGGATTCAAGGGCGTGAGCGAGCCGTCGCTCACCATCGCCGGGGGGATCGACAACGTGGCCCCGGCCGGTGAGTACGCGGTGCCGATCCACGAGTCGATCGGCTCGGAGACCAAGGGCCTGTTCACCGACCTGGCGGGCACGCACTGGGCGGGTCTGGTGGACAACAAGGTCATCCAGGGCCGCATCCTGAGCTTCCTCAAGGTGCACGTGGACGGCGACAAGCGCTACGAGCAGTTCGTGTGCGCCCCGGCCGAGCAGGGCTTCGTGTACCGCAGCCCCTGCTGAGCCGCGCGGGCGCACGCGCAACCGCGCTCGGCACGGGAAAGGCGTCGGGCACACCGGAAACTTCCGGTGTGCCCGA
>NZ_KV824623.1:0-1561 GCF_001816045.1 Kytococcus sp. HMSC28H12 | reverse complement strand
GCCCACCACGCACGTGGTGGGCGGCCCCGCCGCGTGGCGCGACGGACCCCGCCGGGTGGACGACCGCCGGGCACGGGCGGAGACTGGGCCTGACGCCC
This sequence comes from Kytococcus sp. HMSC28H12, assembly GCF_001816045.1. NCBI lineage: Bacteria > Bacillati > Actinomycetota > Actinomycetes > Micrococcales > Kytococcaceae > Kytococcus > Kytococcus sp. HMSC28H12. Next base: position 1,463 of record NZ_KV824623.1, on the reverse strand, counting down.
CGCCCGCAGCGGGCCGACCCGGTGGACACGACCCAGGAGACCCCCATGAGCCAGGACTTCCCCCGCACCGCCTCCGATCTCGACGCCGTGGACGACCTCGTGGACCCCGACCAGGAGTTCAGCGGGGACGGCACGCTCAGCTATGACGACGAGCCGGACGGCCCCGCCGAGGAGGTGGACGCCCAGCAGGAGTACGGCGAGGTGACCGCCGAGGACCTGGGCACCGACGACCTCGTGCAGGACGGCAGCGAGGTGGTCGAGGACGCGGGGCGGGAGGCCGACGGGGCGCTGGCCGGCATCGACCCTGCCCAGCCCGCGACCGACCGCCTGGCCCGCGAGCAGGACACCAACGGCATCGAGGACGAGGGCGAGGGGGCGATGAGCGACCCGGCCGTGGACCACGTGGTCGACGCCGACGACGCCTGAGGAGGCAGCTCGAGCCCGGGTGGCAGACTCCGGACATGGACGCCGGCACCGCCACCCCCCGCACCGACGACCTCGTCACGGGCGCCCTGCTCCAGCCCGGTGACAGGGTCGTGGACCTGCCCAAGGCGCACCTGCACCTGCACTTCACGGGGTCGATGCGGATCAGCACCCTGCGCGAGCTGGCCGCGCAGAAGGGCCTGCGGCTGCCGAGCGCGCTCGTGGACGACTGGCCGCCGGTGCTGCGTGCCACCGACGAGCGCGGCTGGTTCCGCTTCCAGCGCCTCTACGACGCCGCCAGGGCGTGCGTGACGACCGAGACCGACATGCGCCGCATCGTGCGCGAGGCCGCGCAGGACGACGCCGCCGAGGGGTCGCGCTGGCTGGAGATCCAGGTGGACCCCACGAGCTACGCCCCGCACGTCGGGGGCATCACGCCCGCGCTGGAGATCGTCCTCGACGAGGCGCGCCGGGCATCGGCCGAGGAGGGCATCGGCGTGGCCGTGGTGGTGGCGGCGAGCCGCACCCGGCACCCCTACGACGCCCGCGCCCTGGCCCGTCTGGCCGCCCAGCACGCCGGGGACGGCCCGGGGACGGTGGTGGGCTTCGGGCTCTCCAACGACGAGCGCCGCGGGGACACCGCGGAGTTCGCCAAGGCGTTCTCCATCGCGCGTCGGGCGGGGCTCGCCTCGGTGCCGCACGCCGGGGAGCTGCTCGGTCCCCGCCACGTGGCCGACGCACTGGACGCCCTGGCGCCGGACCGGCTGGGCCACGGGGTGCGGGCCAGCGAGGACCCCGAGCTGCTGGCGGAGGTGGTGCGCCGCGGCATCGCGCTGGAGGTGTGCCCGGGCAGCAACGTGGCCCTGGGCGTGTACTCCGCCCTGGACCAGGTGCCCCTGCGGGCCCTGCTCGACGCCGGGGCGACGGTGGCGCTCGGCGCGGACGACCCGCTGCTCTTCGGCTCCCGGCTGGCCGACCAGTACGTGGCCGCACGCGACGTGCACGGGCTGGACGCCGCCGCCCTCGGGGACCTCGCGCGG
>NZ_KV824622.1:0-539 GCF_001816045.1 Kytococcus sp. HMSC28H12 | reverse complement strand
TCGCCAGCACCGGCGCCCGCCTCCGTGAGGTCGGCACCACCAACCGCACCCACCTGCGCGACTACGCCGAGGCCGTCACCCCGGACACGGGCTGCATCCTCAAGGTGCACCCGTCCAACTTCCGCGTGGAGGGCTTCACCTCCGGCGTCGATGCCGGCGAGCTCGCCACCCTGGGCGTCCCGGTGGTGCACGACGTCGGCAGCGGCCTGCTCGCCCCCGACCCCGCCCTGCCCACCGAGCCCGACCTCACCACCGCCCTGGCCGCCGGCGCCCACCTCGTGACGGCGAGCGGCGACAAGCTCCTCGGCGGTCCGCAGGCCGGCCTCGTCCTGGGCGATGTCGCGCTCGTCCAGCGCCTGCGTCGTCACCCGTTGGCCCGCGCCCTGCGCATCGACAAGCTCACCGCCGCCGCGCTCGAGGCCACCCTGCGCAGCCCGTCCACCCCCGTGGCCGACGCGCTCCACGCCACGCCGGACGCCCTCGCCGCGCGCACCCGCGCCCTGGCCGCCCAGCTCGGCCTCGAGGTCGTGCCGGTCGAG
>NZ_KV824621.1:0-1952 GCF_001816045.1 Kytococcus sp. HMSC28H12 | reverse complement strand
TGGTCGCGCTCGGTGGGCGCCGGGTGGCCGCAGGGCCTGGCGCTGGGCGCCGATGCGCTGGGATTCCTCACCGGGGCCGACGAGGCCGTGGTGCTGCGCAGCGGCCCCTGGTGGCGCCTGGCGACGCCCACCGGGCACGTGCTGGCCCGCTGAGCGGGCCGGGCCCGGGCCCGAGCGAGTGCCCGGGCTCAATCCTCCACGCGGGTGATCGTCAGCCGCGGCCGACGCGGCGCGGGGTGCACCGGCGGGGCGCTCTCGTGCAGCGGGGCATCGCCCTCGTCGGGGGTGTTCACCATGAAGTGCGCGGCCCGCTCGAAGTAGGCGCGCATCATCTCGTCGGCCTCGGCGGGGAAGCCCATCGCGTCCATGGCCGCCCCCATGTGGCGCAGCCAGCGGTCGCGCATGTCCGGCGTCACCGCGAAGGGCACGTGACGGGCCCGCAGCCGGGGGTGGCCGCGGGTCTCGGAGTAGGTGGTGGGGCCGCCGAAGAACTGTTCCAGGAAGAGGCGCAGGCGCTCCTCGGCCGGGCCGAGGTCCTCCTCGGGGTACATGTCGCGCAGCGGCGGGTCGCCCGCCACGCCCTCGTAGAACAGGGCGGTGAGCCGCACGAAGGCCTCGTGGCCGCCCACCATCTCGTAGATCGTGGGCTGCCCGGTCTGCTCAGCGCTGCTCATGGCCCCAGTCTCGCACCGGCGGCCCGGGCACCCCCGCGGTGTCCAGCGCCACCTTGGCCGCGGCCCGCACGTCACGGGCAGCGGCGTACTGCTGCCCGGCCACGCAGTCGGCGAAGACGCGCACGGTCATGGCGCCGTTGCTCACCTCCTGGATGCCGGCCACGGTGGGGGCGCGCAACAGGGTGGCCTGCCCGGCCTCGGAGGCGGCGAGCTCCTCCATGGCGGTGGTGAGCACGTCCATCACCTGCCGGGAGTCCGCACGGGCACCCACCTGCACGTCGATGGTGGCCACCGGGCTGCCCTGGGTGGTGTTGCCCACGCGCAGGATCTCGCCGTTGCGGATGTACCAGACCACGCCGTCGGCCGACCGCAGCCGGGTGACGCGCAGGGTCACCTCCTCCACCTCGCCGGAGGCCTCGCCGAGGTCCACCCAGTCACCGACGCCGAACTGGTCCTCCACCATGAGCATCACGCCGCTGATGACGTCCTTGACCAGCGACTGCGCGCCGAAGCCGATGGCCAGGCCGCCGATGCCGGCGCTCGCCAGCAGCGGACCCAGCGGCAGACCGAGCTGGTCGCACACCATGAGCGCCGCGACCGTCCAGATGACCACCGACGAGGCGCTGCGCAGCAGGCTGGTGAGGGTGAGCACCCGCTGGCGCCGGCGCAGGTCCGCGGCGTGACCGTCGGGCCTCCCCTGGCGGGAGCGGTCGGTCATCCACGAGGTGAGGCGCCCGATGAGGCGCCGGGCGACGCTCCGCAGCAGGAGGGCGACGACGACGATGAGCACCACGGCCAGGCCGTGGGTGGCGAGCCAGGCGCCGACCACCCGGGTGATGTCCTCCCACCCGGGGGCGGTGGTGCCGGCGGTCACGAACGCGCGTCGAAGGCCTGGGCGGCCAGCGCGCGGACGGTGCCGTCGCGGTTCTCGGCGATGACGCGGCGGAGCGCGGCCGAGGCGTCCGGGTGGCCGTCGAGCCACGCCTGCGCGGCGTCCACGAGGTCCTGGTGCACCAGCGGGTGCGGGTAGAAGCCGCCGGCCACCGCCTCGGCGATGGCGTGGGTGCGCTCGTCCCACATGTCCGCCACGGCCTCGAAGTAGGGCTCCACGAAGGGCCGCAGGTCCTCCGGCGTCCGGGCGCGCTGCCAGCCGGCGGCGGTGGCCACCACCTCGGCGTTGGGCAGGCGGGTGTCGCGCCACACGCTGTCCCAGGCCGCCTGCTTGGAGGCCGCGTCGGGGCGGGCGGCGCGGGCGCGGGCCAGGCGCTCGGCACCCGA
>NZ_KV824620.1:0-932 GCF_001816045.1 Kytococcus sp. HMSC28H12 | reverse complement strand
CGGGCCCCTCGGGCGCGCCGTGGCCGGCCTGTGGAACGGCGTGACCGGCGCGGTCGGTGGCGCGGTGCGCAGCGTGGGCGGGTCCGCCCGGGGCCTGGAGCGTGACCACGCCCGCGACGGTGTGGCCTTCGTGCTGCTGGCCCTGGCCGTGGTGGTGGCGCTCCGCGAGTGGTGGGGCCTGTCCGGGGCGCTGGGCGGAGCCATCCACGCCGTGGCGGCCGGCACCTTCGGGCTGGTGGCCATGGCCCTGCCGCTGCTGCTGCTCTGGGCCGGGCTGCACATGATGCGCCGTCCCGCCGAGACCGCCGACAGCGCCCGCCTCGTGGTGGGATCGGTGGCCGCCGTCCTGGCTGCCTGCGGCCTCACGCACGCGGCCCTGGGCTATCCCGACGCCAGCCAGGGCGTGGAGTCCGTCCGCTCCGGCGGCGGCATCCTGGGCTACCTCGTGGCCAACCCGCTGCGCGTGGGCCTGACCTCGCTGGGGGCCGTGGCCGTGCTCGTGCTGCTGGCCCTCTTCGCGCTGCTGGTGCTCACCGCCACACCCGTGCACCGCATCCCCGAGAGACTGGGGGAGCTGGGTGACCGGCTCTTCCACCCCGGCCACCACGCCGAGGACGAGGAGCTCGACTGGTCGCGCCGCGACTCCCGGGGCCTGCCCCGCCGCGAGCGCGACGAGGAGGAGCCCTCCGGTGCCCGCCGTCGTCGTCGCCGCGAGGTGGACGAGGACACCGTGCCCTTCGACCAGGCCGCCGAGGTGGACGACTCCTCGCGGCGCCGTGTGCGCACCGCGCGCCGCACCCGCAAGTCCGAGGTGGCCCAGGGTGCCGACACCACCGCGCTGCCGGTGCAGGACGGCGCCGAGCCCGAGGACGCGGGCGACGCCGTGTACGACGGGCAGGCCGACGCCCCCGCGAGGCCCGCGCCGAAGGCCG
>NZ_KV824619.1:0-721 GCF_001816045.1 Kytococcus sp. HMSC28H12 | reverse complement strand
CCTGGGCGCCGGCGGGCTCGGCTCCCCCACGCTGCTCTACCTGGCCGGCGCCGGCATCGGGCAGATCACGGTGGTGGACGACGACGTGGTGGACCTGGGCAACCTGCACCGCCAGGTGCTCCACGGCGAGGCCGACCTGGGCCGCCCCAAGGTCGACAGCGCCGCCGACGCGGTGGCCCGCCTCAACGGCACCGTCACCCTGCGCACCGTGCCCACGCGCCTGACGCCGGACAACGCCACCGCCCTGCTGGCCGGGCACGACCTCGTGCTCGACGGCTCGGACTCCTTCGCCACCCGCGACGCGGTGGACGCCGCCTGCGCCGAGCTGGGTGTGCCGCACGTGTGGGGCGCGGTGAGCGGCACCACAGGCCAGGTGAGCACCTTCGACGCCCGGCGCGGGTGGCGCTATCGCGACCTGTACCCGCCGGCCGAGGAGGTGCGCGGCGCCCCCTCGTGCGCGCGGGGCGGGGTGCTCGGCCCCGTGTGCGGCCTCGTCGCCTCGTGCATGGCCGCCGAGGCGGTGAAGCTGCTGGTCGGGGGCGGCGAGCCACTGCTGGGCCGCCTGCTCGTCGTGGACGCCTGGACGATGGCGGTGAGCACCTACACGCTGCCGCGCGGCGAGGTGCCCACTCCGGGGACCGAGGGCGGCGACGCGGTCGAGGACGCCACGGACGCCGGCCCGGACGGCGCGTGGACCCCGGCGGCCCTGCGCCGCGCGCTG
>NZ_KV824618.1:0-814 GCF_001816045.1 Kytococcus sp. HMSC28H12 | reverse complement strand
GGGGGCACGCTTCGTGGTGGCCGACGCCTCGGACCCCGCGGCGGTGGTGGCCGCGGCCGGGGCCACGCAGGCCGTGGTGGTCAACCCGCCGCGGCGTGGCCTGGGGCCGGACCTGCCGGTGCTGCTCGACGGCCTCTCGGCCGCCGCGGACCCGGCCTCGCCCACGGGCACGCTCGTCTACTCCTCGTGCAACCCCGTCACGCTGGCCACCGACCTGGCGGCGATGCCGCACTGGCAGCCGTTGTCCGCACGGCTGGTGGACATGTTCCCCAACACCGACCACGCCGAGGTGCTGGTGCTGCTGGGCCCGCGTTAGGGTGCTGGCCGAACCACGGGAGCCCTGGAGCCGGGCTGAGAGGGCGAGGCATCGCCGACCGTCGCACCTGATCCGGGTCGTACCGGCGGAGGGAGGTCGGCGTGCACAGCGCCATCCAGCAGCAGCCCCAGGGGCCGGCGGACGTCGTCGTGCTCGGCGGCGGACCGGTGGGGGCGGCCACCGCGCGCCTGCTGGCGGCCGACCACCGGGTCGTCCTCGTCGATGCCGGGGAGCACCTCCGTGCCGCGCACCGTGCCGCCGGGATGCTGGCACCCACCAGCGAGTTCCGCACCACCGAGCCGGAGGTGCACGCGCTCGCCCTCGACGCAATGGGGCGCTGGCCCGGTGAGGCCGCCGCGCTCGAGACCGAGACCGGCATCGGTCTGGACCTGCGCACCGCCGGCACCCTCCACGTGGCCCTGGGCGCCGACGACCTGGCCCGCACCACCCACCTGGCCGACGCCGCTCGGGCGGCCGGTCTCGAGGCCGCGCCCCTGG
>NZ_KV824617.1:6808-15493 GCF_001816045.1 Kytococcus sp. HMSC28H12 | reverse complement strand
CAGCAGGTTGGCCACGGCCAGCACGGCCTCGGCCCGCAGGCGCCCGCCCACGAGCACCGCCAGCACCACGAAGGCCGCGGCGCCGAGCACCCCCACCAGCAGCGCCGCGGGCACGCCGGACCAGGTGGGCTGCCAGCCGAGCGCCAGGCCCATTCCACCGAGCACCGCCACCTGCAGCGCGATGACGCCGAGCACGGCCACGATGCGTCCCCACACCAGCCCGCTGGCCCCCAGCGGTGTGGTGCCGAAGAGGCGCAGCACCCCGTACCGGCGGTCGAAGGCCAGCGCGATGGCCTGCCCGGTGAAGGCCGTGGACATGATCGCCAGCGCCAGCACGCCGGGCACGGCCAGGTCGATGCGGCGCCCCTCGCCGAGGGAGGGGGAGCTCGTGAGGTGCAGCGTCACCAGGGCCAGCAGCGGCAGCACGATCGAGACGAGCAGCTGCTCGCCGTTGCGCAGCAGCACGCCCGCCTCGTAGCGGGCCTGCGCCAGCACGCGTCGGGCGGCCGGGACCGCGCGCGCGGAGGCCGCCTCACCGCCGGTCGCGCCGGCAGGGGTCGTCGCGTCGTGGGCGCTCATGCGGCCTCCGTCTCCGTGCGTCCGGTGAGCGCGAAGAAGCGCTCCTCCAGCGTGCTGCCGTCCGCGACCTCGGCCACGGGTCCCTGCGCCACGCACCGCCCGGCGTCGATGACGACGACGCGGTCGGCCAGGCGCTCGGCCTCCTCGAAGGAGTGCGTGGTCACCACCACGGCCACCCCCTCCTGGGCGATGCGGCGCACCACGTCCCAGACGTCGAGCCGGCTGTGCGGGTCGAGGCCGGCGGTCGGCTCGTCGAGGAAGGTCACCTGCGGGCGGCCCACGAGCGCCGCGGCGAGGGCAACGCGCTGGCGCTGCCCGCCGGAGAGGCGGCGGATGATCCGCCTGTCGTAGCCGTGGATGCCGAGTCGGCGCCACAGGTCCTGCCACGGACGCGGGTCGGGGTAGAGGCGCGAGAGGTGGGCCAGCAGCACCGAGGGCCGCACACCCGTGGGCAGCCCACCGTCCTGCAGGGCCACCGAGACCCGACCGCGGTGCTCCGGGGTGGCACCCCACGGGTCGGTGCCGAGCACCCGCACGACGCCGGAGTCCGCCCGGAGCAGCCCGGTGGCGGTCTGCACCATGGTGGACTTGCCCGCACCGTTGCGTCCGAGCACGCAGGTCACCGCGCCCGCGGGGGCGGTGAAGGACAGGCCGTCCAGCGCCCGCACGCCCTCCCGGGTGAGGGCGACGTCGTCGAACAGCACGGCGGCGGGGGAGGTGGTCGGCACGGGGAGAACCCTACGTCGCGGCCGCGCTGGAGCACCGGGTGAGGTTCACCTCTCTTGGAGGGGAACAAAGATTTAGCGCACACTGTTGTTGTGTTTATGAGCGAGCCGGCGACGAGCACCCGTGAGCGGGTCCGTGCTGCCGTCTCCCAGGATGGCCCCATCACCGCCCGCGAGCTCTCCGACCAGCTCGACCTCACCGCCGCCGCGGTGCGCCGCCACCTCGACGCACTGGCCGCCGAGGGCGTCATCGCCGAGCACGAGCACGAGCTGGCCGCCGCGGGCACGCGTGGCCGCGGACGCCCCGCCCGCGCCTGGGTGCTCTCCGACGCGGGTCACACAACCCTGCCCACCGCCTACGACGAGATGGCCGTGGAGCTGCTGGAGTTCCTGCAGGCCACCGGCGGCACCGAGGCGGTGGCCGAGTACGCTCGCCGCCGCGCCGAGCAGCTCGTCTCGCGCTACGCCGATGCCGTGCGCGAGGCGGGGGAGGACCCGGTCGACCGCGCCCATGCCCTCTCGGCCGAGCTCGCCGGGGACGGCTACGCCCCCTCGGTGCGGCAGGTGCCGCAGGTCCACGGCGTCCAGCTCTGCCAGGGCCACTGCCCCGTGCAGCAGGCCGCCGAGGCCTTCCCCGCCCTGTGCGAGGCCGAGGCCGAGGCGTTCTCCGAGCTGCTGGGCGTGCACGTCCAGCGCCTGCAGACGCTGCCGGTCGGCGGCCACGTCTGCACCACCTTCGTCCCGGCCTCCGCGGTCACCGTGCGGCCGGGTCCCGACACGTCCACCACCCACCACCACGAGGAGAGGTCACGATGACCACGACGGCCGATGGCACCCCCAGCGGCGCCTCCCACATCGAGGAGCTGAACCCCGGTCTCAAGGACCTGGGCCGCTACGAGTACGGATGGCGCGACAGCGACGCCGCCGGTGAGGCCGCCCAGCGCGGCCTGTCCGAGGCCGTGGTGGAGGACATCACCACGCGCAAGGGTGAGCCGGAGTGGATGCGCACCATGCGTCTCAAGGCCCTGCGCCTGTTCGACCGCAAGCCGATGCCGCACTGGGGCTCGGACCTCTCGGACATCGACTTCCAGAACATCAAGTACTTCGTGAAGTCCACCGAGAAGCAGGCCACCACCTGGGACGAGCTGCCCGAGGACATCAAGAAGACCTACGACAAGCTCGGCATCCCGGAGGCGGAGAAGCAGCGCCTCATCGCCGGTGTGGCCGCCCAGTACGAGTCCGAGGTGGTGTACCACCAGATCCGCGAGGACCTGGAGGAGAAGGGCGTCATCTTCGTCGACACCGACACCGCCCTGCGCGAGCACGAGGACCTGTTCCGCGAGCACTTCGCCAGCGTCATCCCCGCCGGTGACAACAAGTTCTCCGCGCTGAACACCGCCGTGTGGTCCGGTGGCTCCTTCATCTACGTGCCGCCGGGCGTGCACGTGGACATCCCGCTGCAGGCCTACTTCCGCATCAACACCGAGAACATGGGCCAGTTCGAGCGGACGCTGATCATCGCCGACGAGGGCTCCTCGGTGCACTACGTGGAGGGCTGCACGGCGCCGATCTACCAGTCCGACTCGCTGCACAGCGCGGTGGTGGAGATCATCGTCAAGAAGAACGCCAAGGTGCGCTACACGACCATCCAGAACTGGTCGAACAACGTGTACAACCTGGTCACCAAGCGCGCCACCTGCGCCGAGGGCGCCACCATGGAGTGGATCGACGGCAACATCGGCTCCAAGGTGACGATGAAGTACCCGGCCGTCTTCCTCATGGGCGAGCACGCCAACGGCGAGACCCTGTCCGTGGCCTTCGCCGGCGAGGGCCAGCACCAGGATGCCGGCGCCAAGATGGTGCACAACGCCCCGCACACCACCAGCTCCATCGTGAGCAAGTCGGTGGCCCGCGGTGGTGGCCGCACCTCCTACCGCGGCCTGGTGCAGGTGGCCGAGGGCGCGTACGGCTCGAAGTCGTCCGTGGTCTGCGACGCCCTGCTGGTGGACCAGATCTCCCGGTCCGACACCTACCCCTACGTCGACATCCGCGAGGACGACGTGCAGATGGGCCACGAGGCCACCGTCTCCAAGGTGTCCGAGGACCAGATGTTCTACCTGATGTCCCGCGGTGTCTCCGAGACCGAGGCCATGGCCATGATCGTGCGCGGCTTCGTGGAGCCGATCGCCCGTGAGCTGCCGATGGAGTACGCCCTCGAGCTGAACCGCCTGATCGAGCTGCAGATGGAAGGAGCCGTCGGCTGATGTCGCTGCTCAGCGAGACGAAGAACGACCAGGCCGCCGGCGGACTCACCCCGGCCGCCACGCACACCGACCCGGCCGCCCAGCTGGGCACCCCGGCCGCCGACGAGTCGCGCGCCAAGCGCCGCCGCTCGCACGAGCCGACGGACTTCCCGGTGCCCACCGGGCGCGAGGAGGAGTGGCGCTTCACGCCGCTGGACCGCCTGGGCTCCCTGCTGCAGGAGAAGGCCACCGACACCAACGGCACCCCGGCCACCACCTGGGAGGTCAGCGGCGAGACCCACGTGGCCTCCCCGCTGGCCCCGGGCCAGGCGCCCCGCGGCACCGTGCTGGTGCCCGAGGACCGCGCCGCGGTCGTGGCCTCCGCCGGCAGCGAGCAGGCGCTGCACGTGGCCGTCCCGGCCGACACCGAGCTCACCGAGCCGATCGTGGTCCGCGTGACCGGCCAGGGCGCCGGCCGCCGCTCGAACGGGCACGTCGTCATCGACGCCGGGCGCCACAGCAAGGCCATGGTGATCCTCCACCACACCGGTGCGGCCGAGCACGGCGAGAACGTCGAGGTCGTGGCCGGCGACGGCTCGCAGCTCACCGTGGTGAGCCTGCAGGAGTGGGACGACGAGGCCGTGCACACCGGCCAGCAGGAGGCCCGCATCGGTCGCGACGCCACCTTCCGCCACATCGTGGTGACCCTGGGCGGCGACCTGGTGCGCCTCAACACCAACGTGTCCTACGAGGGCCCCGGCGGCTCGGCCAACCTGTACGGCGTGTACTTCGCCGACTCCGGCCAGCACCAGGAGCACCGCGTGTTCGTGGACCACAACGCCCCGAGGTGCCACTCCGACGTGCTCTACAAGGGCGCCCTGCAGGGCGAGACCGCGCGCACCGTGTGGGTGGGTGACGTGCTCATCCGCGCCGAGGCCGAGGGCACCGACACCTACGAGATGAACCGTAACCTGGTGCTCACCGACGGGGCGCGCGCCGACTCGGTGCCCAACCTGGAGATCGAGACCGGCGAGATCGAGGGGGCCGGCCACGCCAGCGCCACCGGCCGCTTCGACGACGAGCAGCTCTTCTACCTCATGGCGCGGGGCATCCCCGAGGCCGAGGCCCGCCGCCTGGTGGTGCGCGGCTTCTTCGCCGACATCGTGGGCCGCATCGGTGTGCCCGAGGTGACCGAGCGCATCATGCGCGCCATCGAGGTGGAGCTCGGGTTCGCCCCCACCGAGGCCGACGAGCTGCTCGACGACGACGCGGAGGCGACCGCCTGATGGCCGCCCGCGACGAGGGTCCGCACACCGGCGCGCTGCCGGTCGGCCAGGTCGAGGAGTACCTGGTGGGCACCCTGGACGAGCTGCCCGAGGTCGGCGGCGCCGTGGTGGAGCTCGGCGGACGCCGGGTGGCCGTGGTGCGCGACTCGAAGGGCGTCGTCCACGCCATCGACGACACGTGCAGCCACGCCAACGTCTCCCTCGCCGAGGGAGAGGTGCACGGCGACACCATCGAGTGCTGGCTGCACGGCTCGGAGTTCGACCTCAACGACGGGCACCCGCTGAGCCTGCCGGCCACCCAGCCGGTGGCCGTGCACACCGTGCGCATCGACGGCAGCTCGATCTACGTGGCGATCGCCTCCTGAAGGCCGCCGCACCCCCGACACCGGAACCACTGGTTCCCCCTGGCACCACCTGCGACGAAAGAGGACACATGAGCACCCTGGAGATCAAGGACCTGCACGTCTCGGTCAGCACGGACGACGGCGAGGACAAGGAGATCCTCAAGGGCGTCACCCTGACCATCAACTCCGGCGAGACCCACGCCATCATGGGCCCGAACGGCTCCGGCAAGTCCACGCTGGCCTACTCCATCGCCGGTCACCCCAAGTACACGGTGACCTCCGGCTCCATCACCCTGGACGGTGAGGACGTGCTGGAGATGAGCGTGGACGAGCGCGCCCGCGCCGGCCTGTTCCTGGCCATGCAGTACCCGGTGGAGGTGCCGGGCGTGACGGTGAGCAACTTCCTGCGCACCGCCAAGACGGCCGTGGCCGGCGAGGCCCCCAAGCTGCGCACCTGGGTCAAGGACGTCAAGAACACCATGGCCGACCTGCGCATGAAGCCCGAGTTCGCCGAGCGCGACGTGAACGCCGGCTTCTCCGGTGGTGAGAAGAAGCGCCACGAGATCCTGCAGCTCGAGCTGCTGCAGCCCAAGGTGGCCGTGCTCGACGAGACCGACTCCGGCCTCGACGTGGACGCGCTGCGCATCGTCTCCGAGGGCGTGAACCGCACCAAGGAGGCCAACGACATGGGCGTGCTGCTCATCACGCACTACACGCGCATCCTCAACTACATCAAGCCCGACTTCGTGCACGTCTTCGTGGACGGCCGCGTGGCCGAGGAGGGCGGCCCGGAGCTGGCCGAGCGCCTCGAGGCCGAGGGCTACGACCGCTTCACCCAGGCGGCGGTCTGAGCGTGAGCGCGTTCACCGACGCCGAGCTGGAGGAGCTGCGCGCGCAGTTCCCGGTGCTCCAGCGGACCGTCCGTGACGGGCGGCCGCTGGTGTACCTGGACTCCGGGGCCACGAGCCAGCAGCCGCTGGCCGTGCTGGAGGCCGAGCGGGAGTACCTCACCCAGCACCGTTCCGCGGTGCACCGGGGTGCCCACCAGCTGGCCGAGGAGGCCACGGACGCCTTCGAGGGGGCGCGCGAGCGGATCGCGCGCTTCATCGGGGCGCTGCGCACCGAGGAGGTGGTGTTCACCAAGAACGCCACCGAGGCGCTCAACCTCGTGGCCTACGCGTTCTCCAACGCCGGCGCCGCCGGCGCCATGGACGGGGCCGACCCCGCGGTGGCCGAGCGCTTCCGCCTCGGGCCGGGCGACAGCATCGTGGTGACCGAGGCCGAGCACCACGCCAATCTCGTGCCCTGGCAGGAGCTGGCCCGCCGCACCGGCGCCACGCTGCGCTGGCTGCCGCTGCTGGCCGACGGCCGGGTCGACCTCTCCGGCCTCGGCGAGGTCGTGGACGACACCACCAAGGTGCTGGCCTTCAGCCACGTCTCCAACGTGACCGGGGCCGTGGCCGACGTGCCGGCGCTGGTGGCCCGTGCCCGCGAGGTGGGTGCGCTCACCGTGGTGGACGGCGCGCAGTCCGTGCCGCACCTGCCGGTGGACGTCGCTGCCCTGGGCGTGGACTTCCTCGCCTTCACCGGCCACAAGGTGCTGGGCCCGTCCGGCATCGGTGTGCTCTGGGGCCGCCACGAGCTGCTGGCCGCGATGCCGCCGTTCATCACCGGTGGCTCCATGATCGAGCTGGTGCGCATGGAGGGCTCCACCTACGCCCCTCCACCGGCCCGCTTCGAGGCCGGGGTGCCCATGACCAGCCAGGCCGTGGGCCTGGGCGCGGCCGTGGAGTTCCTCGACGAGATCGGCATGGAGCGGGTGGCCGCCCACGACCGTGAGTTGGTGCAGTACGCGCTCGACGGCCTGGTGCAGCGCCCGTGGGTCACCGTCATCGGGCCCACCTCCACCGGCGTCGGCCCCGTGGCCGAGCGGGTGGGGGCGGTGTCCTTCACCGTCGAGGGCGTGCACCCGCACGACGTGGGGCAGGTGCTGGACGACTCCGGCGTCGCCGTGCGCACCGGGCACCACTGCGCTTGGCCGCTGCACCGCGCGCTGCGCGTGCCCGCCACCACGCGGGCCAGCTTCGCGGTGTACTCCACGCGGGCCGACGTGGACGCCTTCCTCGAGGCGCTGGACCGCGTGCCGGGCGTCTTCGGCATCGACGTGGGGACCCCCACCGGCGGCACCCCCGCGGGCCGCACCGACCAGGAGGCAGGAGCCTGATGGACCTGTACCAGGAGATCATCCTCGACCACTCCAAGAACCCGCAGAACGCCGGGCTGAGGGAGCCATTCGAGGCCGAGGTGCACCACGTGAACACCTCCTGCGGCGACGAGGTGACGGTGCGCGTGCACGTGGACACCTCCGTGGAGCCGCCCCGCATCGTGGACGTCTCCTACGACGCGATGGGGTGCAGCATCTCCACCGCGTCCACCTCGGTGATGACCGAGGAGACCATCGGCCACGACGCCGACGAGGTGGCCGGCAGCCTGGCGGAGATGAAGAAGATGCTCACCTCGCGCGGCCAGTACGAGGGCGACGAGGAGCTCATCGGCGACGGCGTGGCCTTCGCCGGCGTCTCGCAGTACCCGGCGCGCGTGAAGTGCGCGCTGCTGGGCTGGACCGCCCTCACCGACGCCCTGGCCCGCGCCGGGGTGGACGTGACCGGCGAGCACGACACCGACGCACCGACGAACGGAGCACAGGCATGACCGAGCAGCAGACCGCAGCAGCAGCCAGCACCGAGGACGTCACCGAGGCGCTGCGCGACGTGGTGGACCCCGAGCTGGGCATCAACGTCGTGGACCTCGGCCTCGTCTACGGGGTCACCGTGGAGGAGACGCACGCCGTCATCGACATGACGCTGACCTCCCCGGCGTGCCCGCTGACCGACGTCATCGAGGACCAGGTGGCCGGCGTGCTGGAGGGCCTCGTGTCCACGCACGTCATCAACTGGGTCTGGATGCCGCCGTGGGGCCCGGACAAGATCACCGACGACGGCCGCGAGCAGCTGCGCGCCCTGGGCTTCAACATCTGAGGCGGACTGCCGGGCGGACGCGAGGCCGCGCTGCCTGGCCGTCCAGGTGGGCACGCGCCACCCTCGCCGCAGGACCCCCGCGTGAGGTCAGCATCCCCGTGCTCTGACACGGGCGTCCTGATCCCGCGCGGGGGTCCTGCGCGTTCGTGGCGGCGCGCACGCGAAACCTCGCCGCGCACGCGACGCGTGCTCTCCGCACGCGCACCATCCCGTGCGGCGAGCGCCTTTGCCGTGCGGCCACCACCCATCCAGTGCGGCCAACACCTTTCCCGTGCCGCGCCGCCCTTCCCGTGCGCCGAGTGCCGGGCGCGGCGTTGACAGATCCCGAACTGCTGCCCGACGCCCGGCTTGCTTCTCCACGGAGGGCCCTCCCGGCAGGAGCGCCGCCCGGGAGGGGCGCGGGCGAAAGGGGCGCGGGCGAAAGGGGTGTCCTATCGCGCGATAGGTCGACCGATACGCAGGCGGGTGAC
>NZ_KV824617.1:0-6788 GCF_001816045.1 Kytococcus sp. HMSC28H12 | reverse complement strand
CGTCGGGCTGGTGCGGCTGGTGGTGGCCGCCGGCGCGGTGATGCTGTGCGCCGCCGGCACGGCGCTGGCCGGGCCGATCGCGTTCGTGGGGCTCGTGGTGCCGCACCTGGTGCGCTCGTTGACCGTCCCCGACGAGCGCCGCGTGATGCTGGGCAGCGCGGTGTTCGGCGCGGCCCTCGTGGTGGCCGCCGACACCCTGGGCCGCGTGGTGCTGCCGCCCACGGAGGTGCCCGTGGGGATCATGACCGCCGTCATCGGGGCACCCGCGCTGGTGCTGCTGGTGGCCCGTCGAAGGGTGCACACATGAGTGCCACGACGCGGGGGGGGCCGAGCGCGCGGGGGCGCCGGCACCGCAGTCCGCCCCGAGCCCGCGGCGGACGCTGCGCGCGGTGGGGCGCCGCCACGGCATCGTGCTGGGTGGCCTGGCCGTGCTGCTGCTGGCGCTGTTCGCCGCCCGCGTGCTGCTGGGCGACTACACCGTCACCCTGCCGGACTTCCTGCGCATCCTGGGCGGGGAGAACATCCCCGTGGCCAGCTTCCTGGTGATGGAGTCCAAGCTGCCCCGCGCGGCGGCCGCCGTGGTGGCCGGGCTGGCCTTCGGGGCCGCCGGCGCCACCTTCCAGTCGGTGCTGCGCAACCCGCTGGCCAGCCCGGACGTGGTGGGCGTGAGCGTGGGCGCCAGCTTCGGCGCGCTCTTCGCCCTCGTGGTGCTGGAGTGGACCGGCCCGGCCGTGGCTCTCTCCGCAGCCGGCGGGGGGCTGGCGGTGACCGGCCTGCTGGTGCTGCTCTCACGGCGCGGCCCGGCCGATGCCGCCGCGCACACCATGGTGCTCACCGGCATCGGGCTCTCGGCCGCCCTCATGGCGGGGATCCACTGGCTGCTGCTGCGCACGGAGCTGCACAAGGCGCAGGACGCGGTGGTGTGGCTCTCCGGCAGCGTCAACGACGTGCTGTGGCGCGAGATCGGGGTGCTGGCGCTGCTGGTCGCGGTGCTGCTCCCGCTGCTCGTGGCCACCACCGCGCGCCTGGGCGTGCTGGAGCTGGGCGACGACCTCGCCACCGGCCTCGGCGAGCACCCCACCCGCCTGCGTGGCCTGGCAATGCTGCTGGCCGGCCCCATCGCGCGCGCCCTCAACCAGGGGCGCACCACGGTGCTGGGCGCCGGGCTGGTGGGCGCCTGCATCTTCCTGGCGGCCGACTACACCGGCGCCTACCTGGCCCCCGGCGGCAACCTGCCCGTGGGCATCGTGACCGGCCTGGCCGGCGGCCCCTTCCTGCTCGGCCTGCTCCTGACCTCTCGGAGGTGGATGTCCTCATGACCGCCCGACTCGCCTGCCGCGACCTGCGGCTCTCCTACGGCGGCCCCGAGGTGGTGCACGGCGTGAGCCTGGACGTGCCCGACGGGGCCATCACCACGCTGGTGGGCGCCAACGGGTGCGGCAAGAGCACCCTGCTGCGCGGTCTGGCGCGGCTGCTGAAGCCAGCGGGCGGACAGGTGACGCTGGACGGCACCGACCTGCACTCCCTGCCCACCCGGCAGGTGGCCACCACCATCGGGCTGCTCCCCCAGCAGCCGCTCGTGCCCGCGGGGCTCACGGTGGCCGAGCTGGTGACTCGCGGCCGGCACCCGCACCGCGCGGCGTGGCGGCCCGCGTCGGCGGCGGACCACGAGGCGGTGGAGGACGCGATGCGGCGCACCGACACCCTGGGCGTGGCCGACCGTCCCGTCGCGGCGCTGTCGGGCGGGCAGCGGCAGCGCGTGTGGATCGCGATGGCGCTGGCGCAGCAGACCGACGTGCTCATGCTCGACGAGCCGACGAGCTTCCTCGACCTGGCCCACCAGGTGGACGTGCTGGACCTGGTGGCGCAGCTCAACGTCGAGCGCGGCACCACCGTGGTGATGGTGCTGCACGACCTCAACCTGGCCGCGCGGGTCTCCGACCACCTGGTGGCAATGGCCGCCGGGCAGCTCGTGGCCGCCGGGACGCCGCGCGAGGTGATCACGGAGGAGACGGTGCGCGAGGTGATCACGGAGGAGACGGTGCGCGAGGTGTTCGGGCTGGACTCGCTCGTGGTGGACGACCCCGTGACCGGCACGCCGATGGTGGTGCCGCGCGGACGCGTACCGGCACGCGCGGCCACCTGACCACGTGGCCGTGAGGCGACCCCGGCCCTCGTGGGAGGGGTGTCCTATCGCGTGATAGGTCGACCGATACGCAGGCGGGTGACTGCGATTCGGTCGACCTATCAGGTGATAGGACACCCCTCCCGCGAGCACCCTGTTCCCCATACGCCGTTGCTGGCCCTGCCGGGCGCGCCGTGGATGCCCTCACGGGCGCGCGTGGCTGGCCGGCCCGACCCACGTACACCGTCGGGGGTGGCCACGCCCGGAAGCGGCCTCGCCGGCTCGGGCTCTGAAGACGCCGACGCCCACGGCCCCTGGTGGGGACGCGGGCGTCAGGACGTGCGCAGCAGCGCAGGGGAGCGGGCCTCAGACGGGCACGAGCTCGTCGGCGCGGCGGGCGGAGTCGTGCCTCAGGCGGGCACGAGCTCGTCCGCGCGACGGGCGCCGCCGTCCGAGAGGACCTCGGCCGGCGCGGCCTCGGCACCGGCCTCGTCGTGCTCGGGCACGTAGGCCTCACCGGTGCGCTCGGCGTCGTAGAGGTCGCGGTCCAGCAGCCCCTCGCGCAGGGCCACGATGGCGGCCACCACGGTCTGGCCGGCCACGTTGGTGGCGGTGCGGCCCATGTCGATGATCGGGTCGATGGCCAGCAGCAGGCCCACGCCCTCCAGCGGCAGGCCCAGGGTGGAGAGGGTCAGCGTGAGCATCACCGTGGCGCCGGTGAGGCCCGCGGTGGCCGCGGAGCCCAGCACGGAGACCACGACGATGAGCAGGTAGTCCGTCAGCCCGAGCTCCACCCCGAAGAACTGGGCCACGAAGATCGCCGCGACCGCCGGGTAGACCGAGGCGCAGCCGTCCATCTTGGTGGTGGCGCCGAACGGGATGGCGAACGAGGCGTAGCTGGGGGAGACACCCAGGTTGCGCTCGGTGACGCGCTGGGTGAGCGGCATCGTGCCCAGCGAGGAGCGGGAGACGAAGCCGAGCTGGATGGCCGGCCACGCCCCGGAGAACCACTGGCGCACCGAGAGCCCGTGGGCCTTGAGCAGCAGCGGGTACAGGCCGAAGGTCACGAGCGCCAGGCCCACGTAGAGGGTGGCCACGAAGATGCCCAGGCTGCCCATGGTCTCCCAGCCGTAGGTGGCCACGGCCTTGCCGATGAGGCCGGCGGTGCCGATGGGCGCGAGCAGGATGACCCACCAGAGGATCTTCTGCACGATGGCCAGGGCCGAGCGGGCGAAGCCGAGAAAGGGCTCGGCCTCCTCGCCCACCTTCACCGCGGCGATGCCGACGGCCAGCGCGATGACCACGATCTGCAGGGCGTTGAAGCCCATGGTGATCTCGCCGGCCTCGCCCGCCTTGGCGGAGATGCCCAGGAAGTTGGTGGGCACGATACCGGTGAGGAAGTCCAGCCACGAGCCGCTGCTGTCAGGGGCGGCCGCGGCGTCACGCGAGACGGTGGTGTGGGCACCGGGGCGGGTGACCAGCGAGAGCACGATGCCGATGGTCACCGAGGCCAGCGCGGTGATGCCGAACCACAGCAGGGTCTGACCGGCCAGGCGGGCGGCGTTGCCCACGGCGCGCAGGTTGGCCACCGAGGCGACGACGGCCAGGAAGATCAGCGGCGGCACGAGGGTCTTGAGCAGGGTCACGAAGGTGGACCCCACGATGGTGAGGGTCTCGGTGAGCCAGTTGGGGTTCTCGGCGGTGCCGCCCATGCTCTTGGCGAGGGCGCCGAGCACCAGGCCGGCGAGCAGGCCCAGCAGGATCTGCTGGCCGAAGGAGGGGCGCCAGCCGCGGCGGGCTGGCCCTGCCGCGGTGGCGGCGGGGGAGGAGGTGGACACGAGGGATCCTTTCGAGGGCGCGCACACGGCATCGGCCCGGACCCCGACGGACGGGGACGGGCGATGGGGGAGTGCACAGGGGGAGCCGGGCGGACCGGCGGGTCGACGGAGCTCAGCGGCTCAACATCGGAACGCCGGGGAACGCCCCAGGTCCACGTGCAGACGACGTGTCAGGGGGAGTGGCATGACGTCATCTTATCAGTGACCAAAGGTGGGGAACGCCTTCAGCCGGGTGACCGTGGGCACACGACGGCGGCCCGTCCCCCCCCTGGAACGGGCCGCCGGATACGGGGTGGCTCAGAGGTTCTCGGCCTTGAAGGTGTTGCACGAGTTGGCCGTGCCACCGTCGTAGCCGGCCATGAACCAGCGCTGGCGCTGCTCGGAGGTGCCGTGCGTGAAGCCCTCCGGGTTCACACCGCGGCCGCTGCGCTGCTGGATGTTGTCGTCACCCACGGCCGCCGCCGCCTCCAGGGCCTGGTTGATCTGCTCCTGGGTCACCTTCTGGATGAGGGTGTTGCCCTCGGCGTCCTGGGTGCTGTCGGCGTTCTTCACCCACACGCCGGCCAGGCAGTCGGCCATGAGCTCCACCTTCACGGCTCCGGACTCGGCACCCTTCGCATCCTTCTGCGCCTCGCCCAGCAGGCCCAGAATGTTCTGCACGTGGTGGCCGTACTCGTGGGCCACGATGTACATCTGCGCCAGGTTCTTGTTCTCCGGGTTCTCCAGGCCGAACTTGTCGAGCTCGGAGAAGAAGGCCGGGTCGATGTAGATCTTCTCGTCCACCGGGCAGTAGAACGGGCCCACCTCGTTGGAGGCGGTGCCGCACTGGCTCTGCGTGCGGCCGTTGTAGATCACCGTGGTGGCCTTGCGGTATTGCTCGTTGACATCCTGCGGCAGGGCCTTGGACCAGTAGTCCTGCACGGAGTTCACCGTGCCGATGACGCGGCAGTCGGTGTGGTCGTTGGCGTCCTTGCCCGTCTTGCAGTGCGAGAAGTCGCCCGTGCCCTTGCCGAACGACCCCGTGTCCTGCTGGGCCTGCACCGACCCGCCGCCGAAGTTCCAGTTGCCACCCTGGCTCTGGGAGCCACCCCCACCGCCGCCACCGAGCATGTCGCCACCGCCCAGGAAGTACACCAGCAGCAGCAGGACGAGACCGCCGATGCCGCCACCACCGCCGATGACGGCGCCGCGGCCGAAGCCACCGCCGCCCCCTCCGCCGGAGACCTGCGAGGTGTCCAGGTTCGCGTTGTCGTTGAAGGTCATGTGGGGGTCCTGCCTGTGTGCCGGTGAGGTGTCGGTTCAGCGTAGCCCGGGTGCGGCCCACCCGCCCGGCTCCACGGCATCGACCCCACGGCGTGAGCCGTGTCACCATGGGCCACCCTCGCGGGCCGTCGCACGCCCGTCCCCTCTGCCCCCAGGAGTTCCCTTGGCCTTCCTCGGCAAGGCCGAGTCCGTCGCCGGACCCGGCTACAGCAAGTGGCTCATCCCGCCCGCCGCACTGGCGGTGCACCTGTCCATCGGGCAGGTCTACGCCTTCTCGGTCTTCAAGTCCTCGCTCGTGCACCACTTCGGCTCCAGCCAGACGGCCGTCGCGTGGGTGTTCAGCATCGCCATCGTGGTGCTGGGCCTCTCCGCGGCCGCTTTCGGCACCTGGGTGGAGCGCAACGGCCCACGCCGCGCCATGTTCGTGGCGGCGCTGTGCTGGGCCACCGGCTTCGTGGTCGGGTCGTTCGGCATCTCCACCGGCCAGCTGTGGCTGCTGTACCTGGGCTACGGCGTCATCGGCGGCATCGGCCTGGGCATCGGGTACATCTCGCCGGTGTCCACGCTCATGAAGTGGTTCCCCGACCGGCCGGGCCTGGCCACCGGCATGGCCATCATGGGCTTCGGCGGTGGTGCGCTGCTCGCCTCGCCGCTGTCCAACCGCCTGCTCTCGGCCTTCGACCCGGCCTACAGCCCCACCACGCCGGGTTCCTTCGCCAGCGGGCACGCGCTGAGCTCCACCTTCCTCACCCTGGGCGCCGGCTACCTCGTGCTCATGATGGTGGGCGTGGCCCTCATGCGCCTGCCGCAGGGCTTCGGCGACGACGACGCCGCCCACCACGTGCCGGCCACCAACGGCGTGCTCGTGCGCGCCGGCACCGCCATCCGCACGCCGCAGTTCTGGCTGCTGTGGGTGGTGCTGTTCACCAACGTGACCGCCGGCATCGGCATCCTCGAGCAGGCGGCGCCCATGATCCAGGACTTCTTCCGCACCGAGGGCGGGTCGTCCACCGTCACCGCGGCCGCGGCCGGCGGGTTCGTGGGTCTGCTGTCCCTGGCCAACATGGGCGGGCGGTTCGTGTGGTCCACCACGAGCGACCACATCGGCCGCCGCGCCACGTACACGATGTACCTCGGCGTGGGCCTCGCGGCGTTCGCACTGCTGGCGCTCTTCGGGGGGACGAGCCCGGTGGTGTTCGTGGCCCTGGCCGCGCTCATCATCAGCTTCTACGGCGGCGGGTTCGCCACCGTCCCGGCCTACCTCAAGGACCTCTTCGGCACCCTCGAGGTCGGCGCCATCCACGGCCGTCTGCTCACCGCGTGGGCTGCTGCCGGCGTGGCCGGGCCGCTGATCGTCAACTCCGTGCTCGACCGCGCCGGCGAGCCGGGCACGATGACCGCCTCGGACTACCGCCCGGCCCTCTTCACGATGGTGGGCGTGCTCGCCGTCGGCTTCGTGGCCAACCTGCTGGTGCGCCCGGTGGCCGAGCGCCACGCCGACGAGGTGGCCGGCCCGCGCCACGGGGAGCGGACTGCCGCCGAGCAGGCCGGTGCGGCGGCGG
>NZ_KV824616.1:0-7685 GCF_001816045.1 Kytococcus sp. HMSC28H12 | reverse complement strand
CCGCTCCCGCACCCACGCCGCCGCGGAGGCGCACCGGCTGCCGGCGATGGTGCCGCGCTCCTGCGCCTCGGCCACCACCCCCACGAGGAGGGCCTCGGCGGCCCGGGCCACCTCACCCAGCACGCGGGCGGCCGCGTCCAGGTCGCCCTCACCGGCCTGCCACAGCCGGTCGCGCGCCCCTGCCAGCTCGGCCGCCACCGCTCCGGCGTCCTCCAGCACGTCCTGGATGCGTCGCACGTGTCACCCCCTCGGTGGACCTCGTCCCATGGGTGCTTCCCCTGCACCCACCTCCACCGTACACGCAAACCGAACAGAATGCAACAGGCGTACCAACCTGCATCGGTCCCAGCCACCCGCCCGCGCCCCGTACGCTGTGCCGCGATGACCTCGACCTCCCTCTTCCTGAGCGCGCTGCTGGTGCTCCTGCTCGTCGTGCTCGGGCTCGACCTGCGGGCCACCGGCCGCCCGGTGCATGGGCTCACCGGCATCCTTCAGCTGGACAACCGCCAGGCCTCCCACTGCGACGGCTGCCGCCGCGCGGTGCGCCTGCGCGCCCGGCCGTGGGTCATCGCCTCGATGGGGGTGGTGCTCGTCGGCCTCGTGGCGAGCGTGACCCTGGCCACCCGGTACGCCGTGGGCAACGGCCTCCCGGCCTCGCTGCTGTGCCTCACCGCGTTGCTCGCCATCGGCCCGCTGGCGCTGGCGAATCGCCGTGCCTCGCACCAGGTCAGGGAGTCCTCCGGTCACGAGCCGGGCTCCTGAGGGGCCTCCCGCCCACGTCCCCGGAGGGCCCGAACGGCCTATATCATGTTGCAATGACGTCTTCCACCCCTGCGCTCGTGTCGGGCACCCGTCCGTCCCTGCGCCAGGGGCGCATCGAGGCGCTGGACTCGCGCTGGGCGGAGATCGCCCTCGTCGTCGCCGTCTGGGCCCTCGGGCTGGGCTACGTGGCGCTCATGTTCTGGCCCGATCCCAGCCTCACCGACCCGGCGCTCGTGGAGCGCCAGGAGCAGGCCCGCACGCTCGACCTGCTGGTCGGCCACATCGGACTCGCGCTGTTCGTGGTGCGCCACCGCCATCCGGTGGCCATCACCCTGCTGCTGGGCGCGATGATGGTGGTCTCCAGCTTCGCGGCCATGCCCTACCTCTTCGCGATGGTCTCGCTGGCCACCTACCAGCGCCTGCGCCCCATCGTGCTGGGCATGCTCATGATGCCCCTGGCCACCCTCGTGTACTCCTACACGTTGCAGCGGTGGCTCCACCCCGAGGTCGTGGGCAAGGAGCTCGGGGCCACGTTCGCCGCCGATGCCGTGTACTCCCTGGTCATCGGCCTCATCTTCGTGCTGCTCGGCTGGAACATCGGCGCCCGTCGCGAGCTGGCCGCCCACGCCGCCGAGCGCGCCGCCAGCGCCGAGCGCGAGCACGCCGCCCGCCTGGTGAGCGCGCGGATGGCCGAGCGCACCCGCATCGCGCGGGAGATGCACGACGCCCTGGGGCACCGCCTGTCCGTGGTGGCCATGCACTCCAACGGGCTGGCCTACCGGCAGGACCTCTCCCCGGAGGAGGTGCGCGAGGCGTCCACCACCATCGCCACCCAGGCGCGCACGGCCCTCAACGACCTGCGCGAGATCCTCGGCGTGCTGCGCTCCGACATCGCCGAGGAGGACCAGGCCGCCTCGGCGATGCCGGACCTGCGCCACCTGCCGGAGCTGGTGGGGGAGACCTGCGGGGCGGGCTGCACCGTGCGCCTCGAGGTGCCCGAGCGCCTCACCCTGGACAGCGGGGAGCTGCCGCAGGCCGCGAGTCGCCACGCCTACCGCGTGGTGCAGGAGTCGCTCACCAATGCGTGCAAGCACGCCCCCGGACAGCCGGTCCACATCGCGCTCAGCGGGCAGGCGGGCGCGGGGCTCTCGCTGCGCGTGGTCAACCGGCTGCCCGCCCCCGGCGAGGAGCCGGTCGACGTGGTGAGTGGCGGCATGGGCCTGACCGGTATGCAGGAGCGCGTGCACCTGGCCGGCGGGCGCTTCTCCGCCCAGGCGCAGGAGGGCGAGTTCGTCGTGGACGCCTGGCTGCCCTGGCCGGCCGCTTGAGGCCGACGCGGGCAGCCCGGGCAACCACCCACCCCGCTGACGGGGCGACTCAGACGCGCACCACCATCTTCCCCGTGTTGGCGCCGGCCAGCAGGTCCATGAACGCCTGGGGCGCGTTCTCGATGCCGTGGCGCTCGGTGACATCCCAGTGCAGCGAGCCGTCGGCCACCCACGGCGCCACCTGCGCCGCGAAGGCGTCCTTCTCGGCCTCGAAGTCCGCCGCCAGCAGGCCCCGCAGGGTGAGGCGCTTGCCGATGACCCACGCCAGGTTGCGCGGGGCAGCGGGCGGCTCGGTGGCGTTGTACTGGGCGATGGCGCCGCACATCGCCACGCGGCCGTGCGGGTTGAGGGCGCCGATCGCGGCCTCCAGGTGGTCGCCGCCCACGTTGTCGAAGTACACGTCGATGCCGTCCGGTGCGGCCTCGGCCAGCTGCCCGGGCAGGTCGCCGGCGCGGTAGTCGATGGCGGCGTCGAACCCGAGCTCGCGCAGATGGGCGGCCTTCTCCGGGCCACCGGCGGAGCCGATGACGCGCGAGGCGCCCATGAGCCGCGCGAGCTGGCCGACCATGGAGCCGACGGCGCCGGCCGCGCCGGAGACGAAGACCGCGTCGCCCTCGCGGAACTCGGCGGTGCGGGTGAGGCCGCCCCAGGCGGTGAGGCCGGGCATGCCGAGCACGCCCAGGTAGGCGGCGTCGGGCACCGAGGTGGTGTCCACGGCGCGGGCGTCGGCGGCGTTGAGCACCGCGAGGTCGCGCCAGCCGGCGAAGTGCGTGACCTGCGTGCCCACGGGCAGGGCGTCGGAGCGGGACTCGACGACCTCACCCACGGCGTGGCCGGTGAGCGGCTCGTCCACCTGGAAGGGCGGGATGTAGCTGGGCCGGTCGTCCATGCGGCCGCGCATGTACGGGTCCACGCTCACCACGCTGTTGCGCACCAGGACCCGGCCGTCCTCCAGGGACGGCAGCTCGGCGGTCTCGGTGCGGAAGTTCTCGGCCACCGGCGCGCCGGTGGGGCGGCTGGCCAGGACGATGCGGGTGGACGTGCGGTCGGTGCTCACGTTGGTGCCTTCCGGGTCGGGGGAGTGGCGCGTGGGGAACGCGCGGGTGGCCCGGGGTGTTCCGGGGTCAGGCTCCCTTTGCGGGCTCCTGTCCCCCGGCCAAGGGGTCCCGAAGGGTCCAGTTCCCGCGCCCGGGCTTGTCGATGCGGCCTTCGTCGCGCAGGACCTGTGCCGCCCACCCGAGCTGGTACTGCCACGTGTAGAACAGGTCCCCCGACTCGCGGAGATCCGCCTCGTGCGTGGCCCAGATGTGGCGTGCGACCGCCACCCAGTGGGCGTGTCCGCCCATGGCTGCCAGTGCCTCGACGATCCACGACTTGAGGTCGTTCTTGTCTGCCATGGGCGCAGCTTGCCAGCTTCCACGGCGACGCAGGGAGGTTGTCGGTGGGGGCGCCTAGCGTGGCCCCACGCCAAGTTGCCGGCGGGACGAAAAGCGGACATCATGTCCGCCTGCCAACCTAGGAGAGCCCCCTGATGACCGATGTCGTCGACGCGACCACCCCGCTGGAGCACCTGTCCTCCACCTACTCCCAGACCCAGCTCGCGGAGCGCTTCGGGGTGACCGAGCGAACGGTGCGTCGTTGGCAGCAGGGAGAGGTCGTCCCGCCGCAGCGCGTGCATCGTCAGGCCGCCTCGACGCTCGTCCGGGAGAACCCTCGTGCGTCGTTCACGTTCATCGACCTCTTCGCGGGCATCGGTGGCACTCGCCTTGGTTTCGAGGGAGCCGGCGGACGCTGCGTCTTCACCTCCGAGTGGGACAAGTTCAGCCAGCGGACGTACCTCGAGAACTTCGGCCTGCACGAGGACGGTGGGTTTGCCGGAGACATCACCCAGGTGAATGCGGAGGACGTCCCTGACCACGACGTGCTGGTCGCGGGCTTCCCCTGCCAGCCCTTCAGCATCGCCGGCGTGTCGAAGAAGAATTCACTCGGCCGGCCCCACGGGTTCGAGGACCTGACGCAGGGGACCTTGTTCTTCGACGTCGCCCGCATCATTGCCGCGAAGCAGCCGAAGGCGTTCCTGCTCGAGAACGTGAAGAACCTCCACACGCACGACAAGGGCCGGACGTTCGCCACGATCATGAAGGTGTTGACGGAGGAGCTCGGATACCACGTGAGCCATCGGATCGTTGACGCGAGTCCGTGGGTTCCCCAAGGTCGTCGTCGCATCTTCATCGTCGGCTTTCGGGAGGAGACCGACTTCGACTTCGGTCAGCTCGTTGTGCCTGACGACTCGCCGCGGATGAGGGACATCCTCCACCCCGAGAACGGGGTGGAGAAGCCGGAAGGACACTTCACGCTGGGGGACTCCGCGGAGGTGAACCCCAAGTACGTGTTGAGTGATCACCTCTGGAACTACCTACAGGACTACAAGCGCAAGCACCAGTCGGCCGGCAACGGGTTCGGGTTTGGTTTGGTGGGCCCCGATGACGTCGCCCGGACGCTGTCTGCGCGGTACCACAAGGACGGTTCCGAGATCCTGGTGTCTCGCGGTGAAGGGCAGCGCCCGAGGCGCCTGACGCCCCGTGAGTGCGCCCGGCTGATGGGGTTCCCGGATTCCTACCGCATCCCAGTGAGTGACACACAGGCTTACCGTCAGTTCGGCAACTCGGTGGTGGTTCCGGTGGTTGAGGAGATTGCACGGCTGCTCGCTGAGGAACTCTGAGGCTGTCAGGGGCCCACAGGTCCGATAGTGACCGTTTCGCTCAAGTCGTAGAGCCGGGGAAGATTTCGGAACCCAACGCGGAACTGGTGGCGGGTCTTTGGCCGCCACGTGGGACCGTTGGGAGTGTCACGAAGTTCCAGCTTCAGCCCTGGGTCGTAGTAGACGCTGCCCGACGAGTAGCCGTGAAGGAGCTTAAAAAAGTCGGTCCCTGTGCATAGGAGGACCTCGCCGGTATAGCGGTAGTATCGTGTCCCGTTCATTTCCCGAGCTTCGTACGGGACATACGCCGTGCGTGCGTGCTTTCTTTTCCAGTGGTCGATGAGTCGGGCGAATGTCCAGCCGGCGGCACATTCTCCCGAGGAATTCATAAGATGTACGCCCCCGTCGGGGTCAACCTGCTTCTTTCCGTCCCACCCCATCAGTGCTAGCCGGAGTCCTGTCGAGCTGGTCGTGGAAAGAGTTGTGTGCCTTCCTGTGAAATCCCACCGTCGTGCGATCATCACGTCATCGCCTCGAGGGCGGCCGTACATCCTCATGAAGTCGAGGGGTGGGAGAGTCTTAATGCTCCCAAGGGTCGGAGACGGAGTGAACAAGGTGAGCGCGCGGCCGGACCGCCCGTGGGCTTTCAGTTCCCAACCGAGAAAATCGGGTTCGGCTGCGCCATTCGCCGCGACTCCGCAAAGTGCTTCCAAGGTGTACCCTCCGCCATTCTGGGCGTTATAGGGCTGGATCCCTCCCCTATTGAGCTTCTGGCCGGCGACCCAGCCCCGCCCGGCAATCTCCTGGAGCGTGTGGATCAGGGAGTCTTTGGTAGAGGAGGGGGACTTGTGTCCAAGTTGCCACACATGGAAGGCGCCGACCTGATCGGATGACGTTGCGTCAAGGATTCTGGGTGCAGCGACGGACTCGGGTGGTAGGAGCAGTGCCCAAACTGGGCTCGGAAGGCTGCTGTCGCTGGCCTCAGCCTTGGTTCCTACGAGGAGGAGGCGCCCAGCTTCCTGCCCCCGCAGTGCGCGAGCGTAGAGGCTGCGGGGAGGATTCGGTGAACCCTGTAGCAGGCCAGAGATTCGCACCTCGGGGTACTGGGGGTAATAAATTAGTTTCGCCCCTGGTGCGGGGGACTCTCCCGTGGGGCTTAGCCAATTCCAATTGACGGGGGAGGTGAACTTTGTCTCGCCTTGTTTATGGTTTTTTCTGCTCTGGGTCGCGCTAGCCGCGGTCTCACCGGAAGGGATGGCTGCAATCGCTGCGAGGTCGTTGGCTGCGTAGACTTGGTTCTTGTCGTTATCTTGGCGTGCGGCCAGTTGCTTCGTCAGGACGCGGTCGCAGCCCCGCTCGCGGAACAGCCTCTCGATCTCATCCGCACTCAATGCACTGAGCCAGCGGTCGTAATCTTCGGGTGGGGTGGGTCCCATGTTGCTCCCTAGGTGTCTAGTTCTCAGGCGGCACGGCTAGGTCTACCGGGCCCGTGTGGTGTGTGGGAAGACGGGTGTGGCGCCTGCTGGGCTGTGCTCGCGGTCATCCTTCCCGGAGGCGGTTGAGTTGCTTCTGCACCCGGTCGGCGGCTGTGACGGGTTCCTCGTGCTCCCAAATGCGAATTGACGTCCAGCCGAGTTCGCCGAGTCGAGCATCCGTGTCCTTGTCGCGAGAAATGTTGGTCTCGAACTTCCACCTCCACCAGTCATGGTTTGTTGCTGGGGTCTTGCAGTGATCGGGGCAGGCGTGCCAAAAACAGCCATCCACTGATACGGCAAGTTTCCAGCGAGGAAATGCTATATCGATCCTTCGCCGAGGGATCCCCGAAATCCGATATTGAACTCGGAAGCGCAAGCCGCGCTTGTGGAGCTCCTTTCTCAAGGAAATCTCAGGGCCGGTGTGACTCCGTGCTCGACTCGCGAATCGCTTACTCACGGCAGCATCGGGGCGACTGCGCTGCGGTTCCATGCTCACTAGTTGATTGCCCCTGCGGATAATTGCGGAGTGGGTTTCTGCATTGCGTGGGGATCCATCGGCTCGACGGATCTTGTGGCTATTATGTAGCAGCGAAGACGTCTGCGCACCTGACCCCACCCCGCGGTCGGACCCTGCGCCGTAACGCCGTGGGCGACAATCCGGCCCATGGCCGTGGACCCCAATCAGATGACCCCGCAGGCGTACCTGGAGTACCTCAACGCCGAGTCCGCCCGTCGCCGGCAGGAGCAGGCCGCCCGCATGCTCGGCGACCGCGCCACGTCGACCACCTCGCAGGCCGTCACCGGCGAGGTGGTCACCGACGGCGCCGGCTCCGCCACCACGGTGCCGTCCATGCCGCAGGCCCGCCACGGCATCGAGAGCCCCGCGGCCACCACGCCCACGCTCAACCCCACCACCACCGAGGGCGAGCCGACCCAGACCGTGGCCGAGCGCCTGGCCTCCCCGGGGCACTGGTTCTGGGGCCTGGCGTGGGCCGCCCTCGCGGGCACCGCCTCGTGGTTCGTGCCCGGGCTGGGCCAGCTGCTCACCGGCCGCTGGCTCACCGCCTTCGTGCTCTTCTTCTCCTACGACGAGCTGCTCAACCTGGTGGGCTCCTGGCCCTGGCTCGCCGACGCCACCGGCCAGACCCCCGACACCCTCACCGGGTGGTTCCCGTGGGTGGTGGTCGCCCACGCCGCCCTGGCCGCGCTGCGCTCCACCTTCGCCCCGAAGAACCCTTCCGACCCCAGCGAGGAGACCGCGGACGACGGAGCCCCCGACGCGAAGGGCGACGCCGCCACCCAGCAGTGACGACGCCGCCCTCGGCCCCAGCGCCGGCTCAGCGCCGGGGCCGTCCGGTGAACGTGTCCACCGGCCCCCACGGCGTCTGCGTGGGCGGCATCGGCGCCGCCGGGCGCCCG
>NZ_KV824615.1:0-14564 GCF_001816045.1 Kytococcus sp. HMSC28H12 | reverse complement strand
AACCATGGAGGACGGACACCCCACCCCGAGGGACACCCGGTGGGCCGCCCGACGGGTCACGACGCCGCTCGCTCTCGGAAGGAGGCAGGACGTGACGCGCGGACAGCACACGCCGGGAGCCCGGCGCAGGACCGTCCTGCACCGGGCTCCGCGTGCCGCCGCGCCGTCCCGGGAGGGCCCGCGGGAACGCGCTGGGTCAGGCGCTCTGCAGCCCGCGCACGCCGTCGGACAGGCGGAAGGTGGCGTCCGTGCGCACGGCACCGCCCATCGTGCTCACGCGGTCGACCGCGCGGAAGGTGCCGGTCAGGGCGTCGGCCGCGAGGTCCAGGCGCAGGTAGCCGCGCGTGGTCTCGTGATAGCGCATGTGCGGGTTGTCCGCGTCGCCGGTGAAGGCGGAGTCCTTGCTGTCACCGCCGGAGGTCACCGACGTGGTCACCAGCTCCGAGGCGATGGTGGTGCGGCCCGAGTCGGTGGTGCGCCACAGGTCGCTCGCGAAGGACTCGTGCACGTCACCGGTGAGCACCAGCGGGTTGCGGGCACCGGACCGCTCGATGCTGGTGAGCAGGCGGTCCTTGGCGGCCACGTAGCCGTCCCAGGCGTCCTGGTTGGTCATGAAGCCGGGGCCGGCCATCATGTCGTACTGCGCCACCATCACCTGCTGGCCGAGCACGTCCCAACGGGCACCGGAGGAGCGCAGGCCCTCGTCGAGCCAGGCCTCCTGCGTGGAGCCCAGCATCGTGCGGCGGGTGTCGTAGGTGGCCGGCACCGGGCCCACCCAGCCGGTCTGGTCGGAGCGGTACTGGCGGGTGTCGAGCATGTGGAAGGTGGCCATGCGACCCCACGTGAGGCGGCGGTACAGGTGGATGCCGTCGGCCGTGGGCACCGAGGTGCGGCGCAGCGGCATGTTCTCCCAGTACGCACGGAAGCCCGCGGCGCGACGCTCGAGGAAGGCCGGCGTGCGGCCGAACACCTCGTGGTACTCCGCGGCCCAGTCGTTGTCGATCTCGTGGTCGTCGAAGACCACCACCCACGGGGCGGTGGCGTGCAGGGCCTGGAGGTCGGCATCGGTCTTGTACAGGGCGTGGCGGCGCCGGTAGTCGGCCAGCGTGTGGATCTCGGCGCCCACCATCCTGCGGGCCACGCCGGACTTCACCGGGTACCCGCCCGGGCCGTGCTCGTAGATGTAGTCACCCAGGTGGAGGACCATGTCGGGCGCCTCGTCCGCGAGGTGCCGGTAGGCGGTGAAGAAGCCGTGCTCCCACTGCGCGCACGAGACCACGCCGATGCGGGCCGGGCGGTCGCTCGTGGGCGCCGGGGCGGTGCGGGTGCGACCCACCGGGGAGACGTGCGATCCCACGCGGAAGCGGTAGGCGTACCAGGCGTCGGGACGCAGCCCGGAGAGCTCGATGTGGACGCTGTGGCCCACGGAGGAGTCGGTGGTCACGGACCCGCGGCGCACGATGGTGCGGAAGGTCTCGTCGGTGGCCAGCTCCCACTCCACGGTGGTCCTCGTGGACGCCGTGAGACCACCCAGGCCGTCGGCGGCCACCGGGTCCGGGGCGATGCGGGTCCACAGCACCACGCCGTCGGGCGTCGGGTCACCGCTGGCCACGCCGAGGCGGAAGGGGTAGGCGTCCCCGGCGGCCGCGGTGCCGGTGAGCAACGGCGAGGCGCCGAGGACCGCCGCGGCAGCACCCGAGGCGAGCACCAGGCGGCGCGAGGGCGCGGTGGCGGGGGTGTGGGTGGGGCCGACAGCAGTCGGGTCGGCGGAGGTGACCGAGGCCGCGGAGGTCGAGGAGTGCGTCGCGGCACTCCGCACGGTCAGGGCATGGGAGGTCTGTGCAGGGGTGCGCATGGCGGCACAGTGTGTACCGGGCACGTGGCACCGATCTGGTCCATGGGTGAATCCGGGGTGAACGCTGGGCAAGGACTTGCCCACGACGCCGGTGGCCCGCCACGCGAGCGCGCAGCGGGCCACCTCAGGAGCGTCGGGTCAGTGCGCCAGGCGCTCCGGCTCGGCGTCGGCCATGAGGCGCGACACCTTGGGCACGAGCAGGAACAGCAGCAGGCCGAACACGATCGCGATGCCACCGGTGGTCAGGAAGAACACGTGGTCCTCCATGCCCTCCATGGCCAAGATCAGCTGACCGGCGATGGACTGGCCGGTCGCCGAGGACAGGAACCACAGCGCCATCGCCTGCGAGGCGAACGCCTTGGGCGCCAGGGACGCCGTCGCGGACAGGCCCACCGGGCTGAGGCACAACTCGGCGACGGTCTGCACCACGAACACCAAGACCAGCACCCACACCGGGCTGGTGGCACCGGGGAAGGTGAGCGAGGCCCACGCCAGGAAGATGAACGTCAGGCCCACGATGGACACACCGAGGGCGATCTTGGCGGCGGTGGACGGGAACTTGCCGCTGCGGGCGGCCCACAGCATCGCGAAGAGCGGCGCCAGGACGATGATCGAGATGGGGTTGACCGACTGGAACCACTCCGGGTTCCACTCGAAGCCGAGCGAGCCCAGGTCGGTGCGGTTCTTGCCGTAGCTGGCCAGCTTGACGGCGGCCTGCTCGAAGATCATCCAGAACGCCACGGCGGCCAGCCAGATGGGCAGGTAGGCCCACAGGTGCTTGCGCTCGACCGGCTCCACCTTGGAGCTGCGGAACATCGTGACGAAGTAGGCGACGGAGGCCACCAGCGACAGGATGAAGATGCCGTCGGCGATCGCCTCGGGCCAGGTCTCGCGCCACAGGCGGGCCACGCCGATGGCGGCGGCCACCAGGGCCAGCAGCCCCAGCGCGAGCACGGGCACGCGGCGGCGCTCCTCGGAGGACAGCGGGTTGGGGACGCGGATGGACTCGTCGGCCAGCGTGCGCTTGCCGATGAGGTAGGCCACCAGCGCCACGGCCATCCCGACCGCGGCGGCCGCGAAGCCCGCGTGGTAGCCCCAGTGGCTCTTGAGCCAGGCCACCACGAACGGCGAGAAGAACGCGCCGATGTTGATGGACATGTAGAAGATCGTGAACGCCTGGTCCTGGCGGACGTCGCGGTCGTCGTAGAGGTGGCCCACCATCGTGGACACGTTGGGCTTCAGGAAGCCGGTGCCCAGCGCGACCAGGACGATGCCCAGCCACGAGAAGAGGCTGCCGGGAACCGCCAGCGAGATGTGGCCGGCCATGATGACCACGCCGCCCAGCAGCACGCTGCGCTGCGGACCGATGAGGCGGTCGGCGGCCCAGCCACCGATGATCGACAACAGGTAGACGGCGGCACCGTAGGTGGCGACGATCGCCTCACCGACGCTGTCCTGGAGACCGAGGCCTCCATTGGCGACCGTGTCGACGATGTAGTAGAGCAGGATGGCGCGCATCCCGTAGTAGGAGAAGCGCTCCCACAGCTCGATGTTGAACAGCGTCGCCAGTCCCCGGGGGTGCCCCAGGAAGCTGCGGTCGTTCTCGGCCTTCCCCGTGGTGTGCACGGCGGTACTCATGGGTCTCCTCACCCTTCGTGTCGTCTCCGCAGGGGCGTGATGGAGCCGGTCCCCGGCGGGCCGCCGCGCAGTAAACCACAGACACAGGGTGATTCAGGACACAGAGGGGCGGGGCCGTGGGGCGCGGCCGGCGCCGGCCAGGGTGGGGGGCGACGCGGGTCTTCGCGCCGGCCTGGGTGTGGGGGCGAGGCGGGGCGCCGTGGATCACGGGTGTGGCCGTTGCGCACGGGACACGGGGACGGGCCGCACCTACCCTTGTGGCATGCGCACCCCCTTCGACCCGCTGGTCCGCGAGCTGCGGCACTTCGGCAGTGCGCAGTTCGTCGACCAGGTGCCGCGGGACCACCGGGTGACCACCGCGGAGCTCCGCCGTCGACAGCTGGTGGTGGCCTGCACGCTGCTGGTGGGGATCGTGTTCCTCGGCTGGTCGCTGCGCTCGGCGCCGGGGGCGCCGTCGTTCTACGGAGCCGCCGCCGCACTGGCCGTGACCTGGACCGCCGGCTCCTTCGCCTCCGGACCGCTGCACTTGGGGCGCAACCACACCCGGTCCGGCCAGCACTACGTCCGCCCGGTGGTGCAGCCGGTGCTGGTGGCCCTGGGGATCATCGTGGTGTTCGTCGTCGGAGCCCTGGTGGCCGCCCGCATCCCACTGCTGGAGGAGAGCGTCAACGCGGTGCTCGACCACGCCCGATTGGGCTACCTGCCGTTGGTGGTCGCACTGGCCCTGGTGAACGGGGTGGCCGAGGAGCTGTTCTTCCGGGGGGCGCTGTACTCGGCCACGCCCCGGTACCCGGTCACGGTGACCACGGTGGTCTACACGCTCACCACGATCGCGACCGGGTCGCTGGGCCTGGTCCTGGCCGCCGCCGTGCTCGGTCTCGTGGTCGGCCTGCAACGTCGGGTCACCGGCGGTGTGCTGGCACCAGTGATCGTGCACTGCGTGTGGTCGCTGGGGATGCTGCTGGTGCTGCCGACGCTCATGGAACGCGCGGTCTGAGTGCACCCACGGGCCGGGCGTGAGCGCGCACCGGCCGGGCGTGAGCGCGCACCGGCCTGGCGTGAGCGCGCACCCCACCCCAAGCGCCCCTACGCTGAGGATTATGGACACCGCCGCCACCGGACCACAGATCCGCCCCTCGACCGCTGATGGCACGACGTCCGGGACCGCCACCACCCCCGGGATCGCGCTGGTCACCGGTGCCACCGGGTACATCGGCTCCCGCCTGGTGCCCGCGCTGCTCGCCACCGGGTGGCAGGTGCGGGTGCTGGCCCGCTCCCCGGCGAAGCTCGAGGGCCGCCCCTGGGCGGACCGGGTGGAGGTCAGCGCCGGGGACGCGACCTCGGATGAGGACCTCGCCGAGGCCCTGGACGGCGTCGACGTGGCCTACTACCTGCTGCACTCCATGGACGGCGAGGGGCACTTCATCGAGCGCGAGCAGGCGATGGCCACCACCTTCGCCGACGCCTGCGACGAGGCGGGGGTGGGCCGCATCGTCTACCTGGGCGGCATGTACCCCCTGAACGAGCCGCTCTCGGAGCACCTGTACAGCCGCAAGGCCGTGGGCGACGTGTTCCTGGCCGCCCGCACCCCGGCCGCCGTGCTGCAGGCCGCCGTCATCGTGGGTGCCGGCTCGGCGAGCTTCGAGATGATCCGCCACCTCACCGACCGGCTGCCGGTGATGGTGGCCCCGGCCTGGCTGGCCAACCGCATCCAGCCGATCGCCGTCGCCGACGTGCTGCACTACCTGGTGGGCGCCGCGTCGCTGCCGACCGAGGTGAACCGGGCGTTCGACGTGGGCGGTGACGAGGTGCTGGAGTTCCGCGACATGCTGCAGCGCTACGCACAGCGTGCCGGTCTGGCGAGGCGCCGCATCGTGCTGGCGCCGGTGATGACCCCGTGGCTCGCCAGCCACTGGGTGGGCGTGGTGACCCCGGTGGATGCCGGGGTGGCCAAGCCGCTGGTCGGCTCTCTGGTGCACGAGGTGGTGGTCAAGGACGGGCGCGCGCTGGAGCAGTTCACCGGCGCCCCGTCCGGCGGCCACACGCCGTTCGACACCGCCATGGACCGCGCCCTGGACCGGTCCGATGCGGTGGACGCCCCACCGGTGGGCGAGGACGACCTGGCCGAGGACCCCGCCCACGCGACGCCCGCCGACCCGGCCTGGGTGGGCCGTCAGCCGCGGACCGAGACGTGGCGCACCGCCGTGGACGCCCCGGCCGACCGGGTGTGGGAGGTCGTCTCCTCCCTGGGCGGGCAGACCGGGTGGTTCGTGCCGGACTCGCTGTGGTCGATGCGGGGTCGCGTCGACACGCTGGCCGGCGGCCCGGGGCACCGCCACGTCCGCGACCACGCCGACCTGCGCGAGGGCGACCGGGTGGACTCCTGGCGCGTCGAGGAGGTGGGCGACCAGAACGGTGGGCGGTCGGTGCGGCTGCGCTCGGAGATGCGTCTGCCGGGCACCGCGCGCCTGCGGTTCACCGTCACCCCCGCGCCGGGCGACGACGGGCGGTCGGTGTTCGAGCAGGAGGTCGTGTTCGTGCCCCGCGGGCTCGGCGGGGAGGCCTACTGGTGGGGCCTGTTCGCCGCCCACCACGCCCTGTTCACGCAGATGCACGAGGGCATCGTCAAGGCCGCGAACCGCGGCTGACACGGAGGCTGCCCGACCGGTCGTGGCGCGCGGCGGCGAGCGCTCAGCGCGGGGTCGCGTCGGCGCCGGCGCGGCGGACGGTCTCGTCCAGCGTGACGCCCGCCTCGACGGTCACCACGCGCTGACCAGGCCGATCCCCTCGGCCGCGAACGCCCGCAGCACCGCGCGGATCACCGCGTCCTTGGCCTCCCGAGTCTCGAGCTGCCGGGCGCCGGACCAGAAGGGCAGCTCGGTGGTGACCGCCCCGGTGACCACCTCGGCGGCCAGCACCTGCGGCGCCGGGTCGGCGTGCACCTGGGGGACCGACAGCATCGCGGCCAGAGCCACCTCGCGCGCCCGGTCCTGGTCGGTGGCGAGGTCCAGGTCGACCGTCACCGTGGTGCGCACCCGTTCGTACCCGGTCTGCACGGTCACCACCTGGGAGGGCACCAGGCTGTTCGGCAGCAGCAGCTGCCGGCTGTCGAACGAGCGGATCACGGTGGAGCTCAGACCGATGTCCTCCACCGTCCCGCGCACGTCTCCCACGTGCACCTGGTCGCCGACGTTGAACCGGTCGCGGGCCAGGATGACGATGGCGGCGAACATGGTGCCCAGCACCGTCTGGAAGGCGATACCGGCGGCGATCGAGACGATGCCGATGCCACCGATGAGGTCCACCGGCTTGATGCTGGGGAAGACCATCGTGAACGCCACGCCGAGCGCCAGGAGCGCCACGGCCCACCCGACGATGCTGCCGAACACCCGCACCGCCGAGGCGCCCCGACCGCAGGCCCGCAGCACCCAGCGGACCACCAGGCGGGCACCAGACCCACGGCCAGCACCACGGCGCCCAGCAGCAGCGCGTCCAGGGTGATGACCGGCAGCCGCAGGGCCTCCAGAGTGGACTCGGCGTCATCCATGTCCTGACCGCAGTGGGCGTGGCAGGCTGGGGCCCATGCGCCACATCACCTTCTCCAAGCACGGCGGTTCCGAGGTCCTGCAGGTCACCGAGTCCCCCGACCCCACCCCGGGGCCCGGTGAGGTCGTCGTCGAGGTGGCCCGGGCGGGCGTCAACTTCATCGACACCTACTTCCGTCAGGGCACCTACCCGGTGGAGCTGCCCGCCACGGCCGGCAACGAGGGTGCGGGGCGGGTGGCGGCCGTCGGAGAGGGCGTCACCGACGTGGCCACTGGCGACCGGGTGGCCTGGTGCCTGGTGAACGGGCAAGGCTACACCACCCACGCGGTGGTGCCGGCCGAGAAGGTGGTGCCGGTGCCCGACGGCGTCTCCGACGAGCAGGCCGTGGCCGCCCTCGTGCAGGGCACCACCGCGCACGTCCTGGCCCGCGAGGTGTGGCCGCTCGAGGCCGGCGACACCGTGCTCGTGCACGCGGTGGCCGGCGGCGTGGGGCTGCTGCTCACGCAGATGCTGACGGCCGACGGCGTGGAGGTCATCGGCACCTGCTCCACGGACGCCAAGGCCGAGGCGGGCCGCGCGGCCGGCGCGGCGCACGTGGTGCGCTACGACCGTGAGGACGTGGCCGACCGGGTGCGGGAGATCACCGGTGGGCGCGGGGTGAAGGTGGCGTTCGACGGCGTGGGGGCCAGCACCTTCGACGCCTCGATGGCGAGCCTGTCCCCCCGCGGCCTGCTGTGCCTGTTCGGGGCCGCGAGCGGACCCGTGCCGCCGGTGGACCCGCAGCGGCTCAACGCCGCCGGGTCGGTCTACCTGACGCGGCCGACCCTGCACACCTTCGTGAGCACCCGCGAGGACCTGCTGCGGCTCACCGGGGACGTGCTCGCACAGGTGGCCGACGGGTCGCTGCGCCTCACCATCGGCGAGACCTACCCGCTGGCCGAGGCCGCCCGCGCCCAGGACGACCTCGCCGGGCGCCGCACCAGCGGCAAGTTGCTGCTCGACCCCACCGCCTGAGCCGGCACCCTCCGGGAACCTTTCAGACCCACCGCGACGTCGTAGTGGGTCTGAAAGGTTCCCGGAGGTGTGGGGCCCGCGAGGAGGGGCGCGGAGGGCAGGGGCGCGGCGGGGATCAGCGGCAGAAAGGCGCACGGCCGGCGCAGCGGGCACCCATGACTGCCGTCACGGTGAGGACGTGACGGCAGGGGCAGGTGCCAGGAGGCCCGCCGCAGCACGGTGGGTCCATGGACACCCCCACCACCGCCCCGACCCAGCGACCACACCCTGACGCGGCGCCCACGACCGCCGGCGCCGCCCCCGCCAACGCCGCCAGCACCTCTGGCGCACCCTCCGCCGGTGACCCGGTGCTGGAGCTCGCCGGCGTCACCAAGGCGTTCGGCCGGGGCACCCGGCGCGTCGAGGCCGTCCGCGGCGTGGACCTCACGCTCCGCCGCGGCGAGGTGGTGGCCCTGCTCGGCCACAACGGTGCCGGCAAGTCCGTGACGCTCGACCTGGCCATGGGTCTCCAGGCCCCCGATGCCGGCACGGTGCGCCTCTGCGGTGAACCACCGGCCACCGCGGTGCGTCGCGGCCGCCTCGGCGCGATGCTGCAGACCGGCTCCCTGCTCACCGACCTCACCGTCGCCGAGACCGTCCGCGCCGTCGGCGCTCTGCACCGCACCACCCGCCAGCGCTGCGAGGAGGTCATGGCCCGCACCGGCCTGGACCCCCTGGCCGGCCGGCGCGTCGGCAGGTGCAGCGGTGGCGAGCAGCAGCGCCTCCGCTTCGCCCTGGCCCTGCTGCCCGACCCCGACCTCCTCGTGCTCGACGAGCCCACCGCGGGCATGGACGTCACGGCACGCCAGGAGTTCTGGGGCACCGTCACCCAGGAGGCGCACGCCGGGCGCACCATCGTCTTCGCCACCCACTACCTCGCCGAGGCCGAGGAGTACGCGCCCCGCACGGTGCTCATGGCCAGCGGGCGCGTCATCGCCGACGACGCCACCGCCGCCGTGCGCAACCGGGTGCCCGGCCGCATGCTGCGCTGCACGGTGCCCCGGGCCGATGCGGTGCTGGGCACCCTGGCGGGCGACCCCACCGTGGTGGACGCGCGCGCCACCGCCGAGGACCGCCTCGAGCTGCGCACCACCGACTCCGACCGCCTGGCCACCCTGGCCCTGCAGCAGTGGGGCGCCCGCGAGCTCGAGGTGGTGCCGCTGGGCCTCGACGAGGCCTTCGCCGAGCTCACCCGCACCGCCAGCACGAGCACCGCCAGCACCCCGTCCGCAACGACCCCCAGGAGCACCCCGTGAGCATCCCGTTCTCCCCCACCTACCTGCGCATCGACACCGTGCGCATCCTGCGCAACGTCTCCAACCTCGTGTTCACCATCGGTCTGCCGGTGTTCATGTACCTCGTGTTCTCCAGCGGCCAGACCGGTGACTTCCAGCTGCCCGGCGGCAACGGCGCCGCCCTGGTGGCGGTCAACCTCGCCACCTACGGGGCGTGCACCGCATGTGCGGCCATCGGCGCCCTGACCGCCTGGGAGCGCCAGCAGGGCTGGACCCGCCAGGTGCTGCTCACCCGACTGAGCCCGGTCGGGTTCGCCGTGCAGAAGCTGCTCACCGCCCTGCTCGTGGCCGCGGTGCCGATGGTGGTGGTGCTCGGCATCGCCGCGTCCACCGGCGCCGAGGCGTCCTGGCAGACCTGGCTCACCGCGGGCGTGACCGGCTGGCTCGGTTCCTCCCTGTTCGCCCTGTTCGGCCTGCTCGTGGCCCTGGTGATGCGGTCGGACTCGGCCATCGGCATCGCGTCCGGGTCGCTCGTGGTGTTCGCCTTCCTGGGCAACATCTTCATGCCCCTCTCGGGCTGGCTGCTCGACCTGGCGCGCTTCACGCCCATGTTCGGCGTGGCCAACGCGGCCAGCCGCCCCGTCACCCACGGGTGGCTCGATCGGACCACCCAGGTGCCGCTGTGGCAGCCGTGGGCGACGATGGGCGCATGGTTCCTGGTGCTGGGGGTGGCGTGCGCCCTGATGATGCGGCGGACGGG
Organism: Kytococcus sp. HMSC28H12; assembly: GCF_001816045.1. Classification (NCBI taxonomy): domain Bacteria; kingdom Bacillati; phylum Actinomycetota; class Actinomycetes; order Micrococcales; family Kytococcaceae; genus Kytococcus; species Kytococcus sp. HMSC28H12. The sequence continues at coordinate 4,477 of NZ_KV824615.1, read as the reverse complement.
CGGACGGGCGTGAGCTCCCCCGCCGCCTCCGGTCCCGACCCGTGGCAGCGCTGGTCACTGGCCATCGCCCTGTCGTTCATGGTCTTCCTGGTCTTCCCCGCCATGGCCGCCTTCCGGGCCCCCGTCGGGTGGGAGGCGCAGGGGCTCACCCTGGCGGCGGTGCTGGCCTTCGCGGTGGTCTACCTCGTGGGCTACTCCGAGTGGCGCCCGTGGCTGGTGCTCTGCGCCCTGCTCGCGCTCACCGCGGCCACCGTGCCCGTGCTGGGCCCCGGCGCCCTGGGCCTGGTGCCCTACGTGGGCGTGCACTGCGCCCTGCAGCTGCCCCGCCCGGCCCACCTGCCCGTCGCCCTGGGCGCGGCCGCCACCCCGCTGCCGATGCTGCTCACCCCCTGGCCCGATGCCGCGTGGTTCGCCCTCCTGACCCTGCCGGTGACCTCCGGGATGCTCGCGGTGCGCCAGATGATCCACCGCGGCACCGAGCTGCAGGAGGTGGAGACCGCCTGGGCCGTCTCCGCCGAGCGCGAGCGCGTGGCCCGCGACGTGCACGACGTGCTGGGGCACTCGTTGACCGCCATCGTGCTCAAGGCCGACCTGGCCGAGCGCCTCATCGGCCGGGACGACGAGCGCGCCCGCGCCGAGGTGGCCGAGGTGGCCGCGCTCGCCCGCACCGCCCTGGGCGAGGCGCGCTCCACCGTGGTGGGGCTGCGCTCGCCGCAGGTGGAGGCCGAGCTGGACCGTGCCGCCGACCTGGCCCGCAGCGCCGGCGCCGTGCTGGCCGTGGAGGGCAGCGCCACCGCCGTGCCGCCGCGCTTCCGCCCCGTCACCGCGTGGGTGCTCCGCGAGGCCGTGACCAACGTGGCCCGCCACGCCGGGGCCGCGCACGTGACGGTGCGCCTGGCCGCCGACCGGGTGGAGGTGCAGGACGACGGTCGTGGCCTGCCCGAGGGGGCTCACACCGCCGAGGGCTCGGGCATGCGCGGCATCCGCGAGCGCGTGGCCTCCCTCGGGGGCACCGTCACCTGGTCCGATGCCGCTCCCGGCACCCGGCTGGTGCTCACCTTCCCGACCGGCGCGGCCTCGCCGACCGGTGCCGCGCCGGCCGGCGGCGCGACGACCACCCCGACCCCGCAGGAGGCCCCCCGATGATCCGTGTGCTCGTGGTGGACGACCAGGCCCTGGTGCGCGGCGCCCTGGCGGCCCTGCTCGACCTGGAACCCGACCTGCACGTGGTGGGCCAGGTGTCCGACGGCCCGTCCGCCGTGCAGTTCGCCGCCGAGCAGCCGGTGGACGTGGTGCTGCTGGACATCGAGATGCCCGGCGGGAGCGGCATCGACGCCCTGCCCGAGCTGGTGGGCCACCCCGAGGGGCCCCGCGTGCTGGTGGTCACCACCTTCGGCCGGCCGGGTTACCTGCGCCGCGCCCTCGACGCCGGGGCCAGCGGCTTCGTGGTCAAGGATTGCCCGCCGGCCGAGCTGGTGGAGGCCGTGCGTCGCACCCACGCCGGGCTGCGCACCGTGGACGCCGAGCTGGCCGCGGCCTCGATGCTGGCCGGCCCCAACCCGCTCACCCCGCGGGAGACCGACGTGCTGCGGCTGACCTCTGCCGGCAAGGGGGTCGCCGAGATCGCCGGCGAGCTGTTCCTCTCGGCCGGCACGGTGCGCAACCACCTGTCCTCCGCCATCGGCAAGACGGGGGCACGCACCAGCGCCGGGGCGGCCACCACGGCCCGCGAGAACGGCTGGCTGTAGGAGCCCTCAGCCACGCGGGTGTCGGGCCCCGCGTGGGCGCACCCGCGCTCAGGCGCCGGGCAGGAACTCGCGCAGCAGCTTCGGCACGGGGTGGTCCCCGGCCACCAGACCGTACGGACGTGCGCCGGTGTAGAGGTCGGACTCCAGGCGCACCTGGGCGCGCTCCCACAACCGCCCGAAGCGCACGTCGTCCTCGGCCCGGAGGTACTGGTTCCCACCGGGGCCGAGGGTGAGCTCGCCCATGACGACACCGCGGGTGGTGGCGTACAGGTCCACCCGGAGGAAGGGCAGGGGCGCCACCCTCGACAACCTGCGGGCGGTCTCCAGGATCTCCGGCAGCTGGGGTGAGAGCGGGATCGACTGGTCCACGCGCTCCTTGCGCCACACGGCATCCCGCCCCTCATGGTCGAAGTAGCGGAAACGCACCCCCTCGGAGAACCCCTCCACCCCGAAGTGCGTGTGGGTGCGGCGCACGAAACCGCCGCCGATCTCGCCGTAGAAGCAGTACACCTTGTAGTCGTGGGGGATGCTGCCGGACCCGTCGTCGCCCACGAGCATCTCCTCGGCGTACCAGGGGCCACGGAGTCCCGGCCTCGACGTCACCCAATCGATCACCTCGGACGCGCTGAGGCTGCGCGAGGAGTCGTCGGTTACCTCGTAGCGGTCGGGGTGACCCGGCTGCCGCCGCAACGGGATCACCCCCCGGCTGCCGGCGCTCCGGTTCGCCTTGAGCACGAAGGTGTCGGGCAGGCCCGAGAGGTCGATCTCCTCGGGGGCGCGCCAGAGTCCGTGGATGGTCGGCACGCCGATGCCGTGGCTCGCCGCCAGCGCGAGGGCCGACAGCCGGTCGGACACCACCGGCCGGGGGTGAGGCAGACCGGTCTGCTGGACGGCATACGTGTACCGGCGCACCTCGAAGAGCTTTGCCACGAAGCTCGCGTATGCCCGAGGGTCACCCTTCTTCGTGCCACCGGTGTTGCGGAGGCCGGCGCTGCGCAGGCGGTCCTGCACCGCAGGTGGCAGCACCGCCCGGGGCATCGCGTTGGGGGCGTCGACCACCGCCCGCATCGCGCTGGCCTGTTCGAGACGGCCCCTCACCCGGGTGAGCTCGGAGCGCACCTCGGACAGCTCCGCGTGGGCCCGGGACAGTTCGTCCTCGCGTTGCGAGAGCTGGCCCCCGCATCGGGCGAGCTGCTCCTCCAGCTGCCTCCTGCGCTCCGCTCCAGGGCGCAGTCGTCGGGCCAGGGAGCGGAGCCGGGAGGAGGTCATGGGGCCAGAGGTTATCCCTGGGGGCACTCCCGCGGCGCGTCGTCGGCCTACTCGTTCGTCTCGTCGTCGTACGCCACCGGCTCGCCGTCCTCGTCGGTGCGCTGGTACCAGGCCGTGTACTCCTCGGCGGTGGACTCGAAGTCCCGGCCGGCCGCCCACTGCCCGGCCTCGCCGTGCGCCGGCTCCACCGCCAGCTTGCAGTCGTCGCCGTACTCGGTGACGCCCTCGCGCACCGCGTTCTCCAGCGCCTGCTGCCGGAACTCGCGGCGGATCATCATCGGGTCGGTGGAGAAGTCGCGCAGCACGGCCACGCACATGCCGATCATCACCACGGCGAAGGGCAGCGCCGAGACGGTGACCAGGTTCTGCAGGCCGGTGAGGGCCGTGGCCCCGCCGATGAGCAGGATCACCACGGCGATGCCGTTGAACAGCCAGCCGAGGTTGGCCATTACCCAGGTGAGCATGGCGGTGGTCACGCGGGTGACCTGCGCGGCATCGGACAGCCCCCAGGCGATGAAGGCCAGCACCGCGGCGGCGGACGTGCCGAGCACCACCTTGTCGATGCCGTAGCGCACCTTCTGGTCCTCCACCGAGACACCGGGCACGATCGCCGGGTGGATTCTGTGCGGGTAGGAGACCTCGCGCAGGAACCGGCGCCGGCGGCCGTGGGGGTCCGGGGTGGCGGCGTGCGCGCCGGCGGCGTCACGGCGTCGGGGTCCACCGGTGGGTGGGGTGGGTATGGGGTGCCTCCGGGGGTCGGTCGGGGTCGACCCCACGGTATGTCCCGGCCGGTCGCGGATTGGGCCCACTCCGCGCCCGGGTGCTAGGCAGGGGGGATGAACACCGCACCGAGCACCGGACCCGTCCGCACCTCGAAGCGCCTGCTGGCCCTCGCGGTCCTGCCCGCCGCCCTCGCCCTGGGCGCCTGCGGCGGGGGTGAGGAGTCCACCGGGACGAGCACGAGCCCCTCCGCCGAGGCCCCGGCGGAGACGAACGCGGAGACGCCCGGCGGGGAGTCCGCGCCCGGCGGGGAGTCCGTCGACGCCGAGGGCTCCGCCGCCCCGGAGGACGCCGGGTCCGACCCGGAGTCCGACCCGTCGGAGGCGGCTGCCGGCCAGGACGGCGCCCTGGACATCGCGACCTTCAAGGACATGGAGGGCATCGACACGAAGGTCAAGAAGCTCTCCGCCACGGACGCCTGCGGCTACTGGCAGGGCGCCATGAGCGACCCGGCCTCCCTGGACGCACCCGCGGAGGGCGCGCAGGGCCTCAAGGACCTGGCCAAGGTCTCCCCGCCGGCGGTAGGCAAGGCCCTCACCGGCCTGGCCGGGGCGATGGAGAAGGCCAAGGGCCCGCAGGACCCGAAGATCGGCCAGCAGCTGGGCAAGGTCGAGCAGGCCTGCATGGGCGGCTGACGCCCGTCCTCGACGCGAGGGGCCGCACCCGGGTGGGTGCGGCCC
>NZ_KV824614.1:0-3762 GCF_001816045.1 Kytococcus sp. HMSC28H12 | reverse complement strand
CCGACACGCTGCTCGCCCCGGCCGGCGGCGTGGTGCGCGGCCACGAGATCCACCGCACCCGCATCGAGGGGGAGGCCCAGTCCCCGGCGTGGCGGTGGGACGGGGCGGCCGACGGCTTCTCCGCCGACCCGGCCGGCACCGGGCACCCCACCCTGCACGCGTCCTTCCTGCACACCCACCCAGTGGGCCACCCCGGGCTCGGCGTGGCCTTCGCCGAGGCGGTGCACGCCGCCGCGCCGTCACCGGGCGCAGCGCACCACGGCGACGCCGAGCTGGCCGCGGGCCTGGAGGACTTCGCGGTGAACGTCCGCGTGCCCCGGCCCGCCGCCGAGCTGCTGCCGGTGCTGCAGGCCGCCCTGGCCGACGCCGCCGGCTACCCCGACCCCCGGCCCGCGCAGGAGGCGCTCGCCGGCCTCCACGGCCTCGACCCGGCACAGGTGCTGCCCACCAACGGCGCCGCGGAGGCGTTCACCCTCGTCGCGCGGGCCCTGACGCCGACCGACCCCGTGGTGGTGCACCCGCAGTTCACCGAGCCCGACGAGGCCCTGCGCCGCGCCGGACGCACCGCCCGCGCCGTCGTGCTGCCGGTCGACGCCGCCACCCCCTTCGATGCCGGGCTGCTCACCGCCGCAGGCCCCGCCGACCTCGTGGTCGTCGGCAACCCGACCAACCCGACCGGCCGGCTCCACCGGGGCGAGGAGTTCCTCGCGCTCGCCGGGGAGGACCGGGTGCTCGTGGTGGACGAGGCGTTCATGGACCTCGTGCCCGGCGAGGCCGAGTCCCTCCTGGCCCCTGCGCACTGCGACCACCTGTCCGGCGTGCTCGTGGTCCGCTCGCTCACCAAGACCTGGGGCATCGCCGGGGTGCGCGCCGGGTACGTCGCCGGCGACCCGAGGCTGGTCGCCCGACTGGCCGACCAGCAACCCCACTGGTCGGTCAACGCCCTCGCGCTGGCCGCCCTGGAGCACACCGCCTCCCCCGCCGCGCAGCAGCAGGTCGCCGGGTGGGCCACCGAGATCGCCGCCCACCGGGACCACCTCGTCACCGGTCTGCGCGCCCTGGGCCTGGATCCCCTGCCGTCGGTGGCGCCCTTCGTCACGGTGCGCGTCGGCGTGGGTGTCCACGCCGGTCTGCGCGCCGCCGGGTTCGCCGTCCGCCGCTGCGACACCTTCCCCGGCCTCGGCGCCGCGTGGGTCCGCCTCGCCGTCCGCCCGCCGGAGGCCACCGACCGGCTGCTGGCGGCCCTGTCCACCGTCCTGACCACCCCCCGCCCCGAGGGAGGCCCCCGATGACCCGCGTGCTCGTGCACGGCCACGGCCCCGAGCTGCCCGGCCTGCTCGCCCGCCTCACCGAGCAGGGGCACGCCGTGCACGTGCCCGAGGCGCAGCGCACGCCCCAGCTCGACGACCTCGTGGCGCGCGGGTGGGCCACCTACGTGCCGGACCCCGACCCGTGGTCCTTCGATGCCGTGCACCGCGCCGGCGGGGAGGTGGCGGACGGGGCGCCCGCATCGCGTGAGCCCGCGGAGGGCGTGCCCACGCCCGGACGCGTCCTGCTCGTCGGCGGCGGCCCCGGCGACCCCGGCCTGCTCACCACCCGGGGCCTGGAGGCCGTGCGCACGGCCGACGTCCTGGTCTGCGACCGGCTGGCGCCGCTCTCCGTCCTCGACCAGGCCCGCCCCGACGCCCGCGTGGTGCACGTGGGCAAGATCCCGCGCGGGGAGTCCACGAGCCAGGAGGCGATCAACGCCGTCCTCGTGGAGCACGCGCTGGCCGGTCGCACGGTGGTGCGCCTCAAGGGCGGCGACGGCTTCCTCTTCGGCCGCGGCGGCGAGGAGTGGCTCGCCTGCGCCGCGGCCGGTGTCCCGGTGGAGGTCGTGCCCGGTGTGAGCTCGGCCCTGGCCGTCCCTGCCCTGGCCGACGTGCCGGTCACCCACCGCGGCACCTCGCAGGGCGTCGCGGTCGTCTCCGGCCACGTGCCCCCCGGCGACCCGCGCAGCCAGGTGGACTGGGCCGCTCTGGCCACCAGCGGCCTCACCCTCGTGGTGCTCATGGGCCTGCAGAACCTGCCCCACATCGCCGCCGCCCTGTGCGATGCCGGGATGCCCGCCGACACCCCGGTCGCGATGGTGGAGAACGGCTCCACGCCCGCCCAGCGCACCGTCCGAGCACAGCTGGCCACCGCGGCCGAGCGTGCGCGGGCCGAGCAGTTGCACGCCCCGGTGGCCGTCGTCATCGGGCCCGTCGTCGACGCCCTGGCGGTCCCGTGAGCACGGCCGCACGCGGCCTGCGGCTGTCCGTCGGCACCCTGACCCGCGTGCCGGTGGGCGAGGTCGGCACCCCCACACGCGCCGAGGGCGGCTGGTCGATGGTGCTCGCCCCGGTGGCCGCCCTCCCGCTGGCCGTCGGCGCGGGACTGGTCACCGCCGCCGGCCACGCCCTGGGCCTCGCGCCGCTGGTGGTGGGCCTGTTGGTCGTCGCCCTGCTCGCCTGGGGCACGCGCGGCATGCACCTGGACGGCCTCGCCGACACCGTCGACGGCCTCGGCGGCGGCTGGGACCGCGACCGCGCCCTGGCCATCATGCGATCCGGCGACGTCGGCCCGATGGGGACGGCCGCCCTCGTGCTCGTACTCGCCCTGCAGGCGGCCGCCGCCGGGGGCCTGGGGGCCGTGGAGGTCGCCGGCGCGGTCGCGTTCTCCCGTGCGGCCTGCACCGTGCTGGCCTTCCGCACGTTCCCGGCAGCCCGGCCCGGCGGGCTCGGGGCCCTCGTGGCCGGCACCGTCGGCATCGCCGCCCTGGTCGGCGTGCTCACCGCCGCCACCGTCGCCCTCGGCGTCATGCTCCTGCTCACCGGCTGGGGCGATGCGGCAGCCCTGGCCGCGCCCGCCTGCACCGCGGCTCTCGTCGTCGCCTCCCTCGCCGTCGCGCAGGGTGCCTGGCGGGCCGTCGGCGGCGTGACCGGAGACCACTTCGGCGCCGCCGTCGAGCTCTCCCTGGCCACCGTGCTCGTCGTGCTCTCGGCGGGGGCGTGGGCATGAGGACGCTCGTGACCGGCGGCATCCGCTCGGGCAAGTCCGCCCGCGCCGAGCAGCTCCTGGCCCACCTTCCCGCCACCTACCTGGCCACCGGCCCGGTCACCGAGGACGACCCCGCGTGGGCCGAGCGCGTCCGCCACCACCGGGAGCGCCGTCCGAGCACCTGGACCACGGTCGAGTCCACCGACGTGCCAGCGGTCCTCGCCGACGCCACCGGGCCGGTGCTCCTCGACGAGCTGGGCACCTGGGTCTCCCACCACCTCGGCGAGGTCGGGGCCTGGGGCGACGAGGCCGGCACCACCTGGCGCGCGGCGTGGACCGACCGCGTGGACGCCCTGCTGACCGCCGTCGCCGGCTTCGACCACGAGCTCGTCGTCGTGAGCGGCGAGGTCGGCTTCTCCCTGGTCTCGGAGTACGCCTCGGGCCGGTTGTTCGCCGACGAGCTGGGGCGCCTCAACCAGGCCGTGGCCGCCCGGTGCCACCGGGTCGAGCTCGTCGTGGCCGGCTGCCCCCTCACCGTCAAGGACGCCCGATGACGCGCACCCCCGGCATCGACCCCACCGCCACCGGCGTGGTGGCCGGCTACCTCCTCGACCGCGCCCTGGGCGACCCGCGCCGCCACCACCCGGTGGCGTGGTTCGGCACCTGGGCCGGGTGGCTCGAGCAGCGCCTCCACGCCCCCACGCGCACCCGCGGCGCCCTCCACCTCGTGCTGGCCACCGCCCC
>NZ_KV824613.1:0-1301 GCF_001816045.1 Kytococcus sp. HMSC28H12 | reverse complement strand
GGCCCGGACGCGCCGGGCCCGGGGCGACGACCCGGTGTCCGACCTGGCCCGGGCTGCGGTGGCACGCCTCGGGGACGAGGGGGTGCAGGTGCGGCTGGTGCTGCGCACCCGCGGCGTGGCCCGGGACCAGTCGGGCCTCTCACGCACCGAGCGACGTCGAAACCTCGCCGGCCGCGTGGGCGTGCGTGACGGGGTGACGCTCCCCCGGGGCGCCGCCGTGCTGCTCCTCGACGACGTGGTGACCACCGGCGCCACCCTGGCGGCCTGCCGGGACGCCCTGCGGCAGACGGGCGTCCACCGCATCGGGGCAGTGTGCTGCGCCCGGGTGCCGTGACCGGAAAGCACCCCTTGTCCGGGGGACGGGGCCGACGTAGTGTTTCGTCATGGAGCCCCTGACAGGAGGGGGTGGTTGCGAGAACACGCCGTCCAGGTGAACCCGACCACCTCGCCCGGCCGCCACGGAGCGGCCCCACCTTCTGGAGGACTCATGCAGATCACCGTCACCGGCCGTCGCGCCCAGGTCACCGACCGCTTCCGCCGCCACCTGGACGAGAAGCTCGAGCAGCTCGCCCACATCGCCCCCGAGGTCACCTCGTGCGAGGTGCTGTGGAGCCACGAGCCGAACCCCCGCCGGGCCGACGGGGCCGAGCGCATCGAGATCACCTGCCGCGACAAGCGCACCGTGGTGCGTGCCGAGGCCGCAGCCGAGCGCGAGTACGAGGCCCTGGACGCCGCCCTGGCCAAGGTCACCGAGCGGCTGCGCCGCCTGAAGGACCGCCGCAAGGTGCACAAGGGCCGTCCCAAGGCGTCGGTGGCCGAGGCCACGGCGCCGCTGGAGCCCGTGGGCAACGGGGAGTCCCTCGTGGAGGAGGCCACCCGCCACCAGCGCGAGGCCGAGATGGTGGAGGCCGGCATCGACATCTCGATGCTGCCGAGCGACCCCGTGGTCGCCGGGCTGGGCGGCGACGCGAACTGCCCCATCAGCGTGCGCACCAAGGTGCACGAGGCCGAGCCGATGAGCCTGGACCAGGCGCTCGCGCACATGGAGCTCGTGGGCCACGACTTCTACCTGTACGTCGATGCCGAGACCGGCCGCCCGAGCGTGGTCTACCGGCGCCACGGGTGGAGCTACGGCGTGATCCACCTCGACACCCCCGCCGAGGACGCCGCCTCCGGGAAGGCGGCCGCGACCGACGCCGCGTGACGGCCTCCGGCGGCCTGCCACCTGCTCGGTGCGTGGCAGGCTGACCGGGTGACCACCCCGACCTCCCCCTCCCGCCGCCCGCAGCGTCTGTCGCTGC
>NZ_KV824612.1:0-2000 GCF_001816045.1 Kytococcus sp. HMSC28H12 | reverse complement strand
CTCGACTGTCGAGTTCAGCACCGGTGCGGAGGTGGGTTGGGGTGTCCGGTCGAGAACGGCACCGGTGCCGTTCTCGGCGCCGGGGTCGGCCACCGTGTGCAGCGTGGTGCATGACACACTGGCCGGGTGAGTGAAGAGCAGCCGAAGCAGGACCACCGCAGCCGTCCGGACTCCGAGAACTTCCGCGCGTTCATCGCCGCGGACTGGGCCGAGCGCGACCTCTCCGGGGTGCGCCCGCTGGAGGCCGCCCAGTACGCCGCGCCCCGCCGCACCGCCCTGGCCGAGAAGTTCCCCGAGCAGACCCTCGTGGTGCCCGCCGGCGGCCTCAAGGTGCGCTCCAACGACACCGACTACGTGTTCCGCCCGCACTCGGCCTTCGCCCACCTCACCGGCCTGGGCGCCGACCGCGAGCCGGACGCCGTCCTGGTGATCCGCACCGGCGAGGCCGGCAGCGAGCCCGAGGCGGTCTTCTACTTCCGGCCGATGGCGGCCCGTGACTCCGAGGAGTTCTTCGCCGACTCCCGCTACGGCGAGTTCTGGGTGGGCCCGCGCCCGGTGGAGGAGGACATCCGCCGCGAGCTCGGCCTGGACGCCCGCCACGTGGACCGTCTGGAGGCCGACCTGGCCGCCGACGCCGACCGCCTGCGCGTGGTGCCGGACGCCGACCGCGACGTGACCGAGCTGGTGCGCCGGGTGCGCGGCGACGCCGCCGACGACGCCTCGGCCACCGAGCGCGACGACGAGCTCGCCCACGCCTGCTCCGTGCTGCGCCTGGTCAAGGACGACTGGGAGGCCGACCAGATGCGCGAGGCCGTCCGGGCCACCGGGCGTGCCTTCGACGCCGTCATCGAGAACCTCGACGAGGCGGTGCGGCGTGGCCGCGGCGAGCGCTGGGTGGAGGGCGTCTTCGGCCTGCACGCCCGCCACGCCGGCAACGGGGTGGGGTACGACTCCATCGTGGCCTCCGGCGACCACGCCAACACGCTGCACTGGATCCGCAACACCGGCGACCTGGACCCGAACGAACTGCTGCTGCTGGACGCCGGCGTGGAGCTGGACTCCCTGTTCACCGCCGACGTGACGCGCACGCTGCCCATCGGCGGCACCTTCACCGACGCCCAGCGCAAGGTCTACGACGCGGTGTACGCCGCGCAGGAGGCCGGCATCGCCGCGGTGAAGCCGGGCAACAAGTTCGGCGACGTGCACGCCGCGGCCATCCGCGTGATCGCCGAGCACCTGCACGAGTGGGGCCTGCTCCCCGAGGGCGTGTCCGTGGAGGACACCCTCGCCCCCGAGGGCCAGTACCACCGCCGCTGGATGGTGCACGGCACGAGCCACCACCTGGGCATCGACGTGCACGACTGCGCGCTGGCCCGCCGCGAGGAGTACATGGGCGCCGAGCTGGTGCCGGGCATGTGCCTGACCGTGGAGCCGGGCCTGTACTTCAAGGCCGACGACCTCAAGGTGCCCGAGGAGTTCCGCGGCATCGGCGTGCGCATCGAGGACGACGTGCTGGTCACCGGAGACGGCTGCGAGAACCTCTCGGGCTTCATGCCCCGCACCTCGGCGGACGTCGAGGCGTGGATGAAGCGCCTGCGCGGCTGAGCCACGCACCGCCGGAGGGCCGGGTGGGGCATGTCCCCGCCCGGCCCTCCTCGCGTCGCGGGGTGGGGCCGGACGTAGGCTGGCGGGCATGCCGACCGCTGCGAGGGACAGCTCCGTGAGGGCCTGCGTCCTCACGGTCTCCGACCGGGTCTCCCGCGGGGAGCGCGAGGACCGCTCCGGGCCGCTCACCCGCGACCTGCTCACGTCCGGGCTGGGGGACCTGCTCGAGGGGGTGGACCTGCGCGTGGTGCCCGACGGCGAGGACCCCGTCCGCGAGGCCGTGGCCGCCGCCCTGCGCGAGGGGGCCCGCCTCGTGGTGACCACCGGCGGCACCGGCGTCTCGCCGCGTGACCGCACCCCCGAGGGCACCGCTCCCCTGCTGGACCGCGAGCTGC
>NZ_KV824611.1:0-2373 GCF_001816045.1 Kytococcus sp. HMSC28H12 | reverse complement strand
CGAGACCACCGCGGCCACGACGGGCAGCCAGAGCACGGAGCGCCAGGAGCGCAGCTCGCGGACCGCGGTGCGGCGCACGGCGAACCAGGCCAGCAGGGCGCAGGCCACGAGCAGGGCCGTGGGGCCACCCGCCACGGAGGACGTCCACGCCGCCACCGTGAGCAGCACCGGGGCCAGCGCCGGGAGGGCCGTACGCACCCGACGGGCGGACACGCCGCGGCCTCCGGGGGTGGGCCCGGGCTCCGGCGCGATGCGGCGGGTCGTCGCGGGGGTCGTCCCGGCCTCGGGAGCGGGTGCGGGGGAGGTGGCCATGATGGGGCAACGGTACTGGGGCGGGGCGACGGCCGGGGTCCCGGGCGCGGGGGCCGGGGACCGCCTGTGCGTGATGGAATGTCGCCCGCACACACGCTGACGGGAGACCCCATGAACACCCAGGCCGACATGCTGCTGCCCGACGAGGCGCTGCACGGGAACGCCCCCCACGACCGTGACGGCCGCGACGACGAGCGCGGCGAGTCCACCGTGCGCACCGGGGCGCAGGTGGCGGTGTTCGCCGCCCTCATCGCGGCGCTGGCGGTGGTGCCGGGGCTGATGCTCTTCGGGGGGCAGGTGCCGGTGACCCTGCAGACCCTCGGCGTGACGCTGACGGCGCTGGCGCTCGGCCCCTGGGCCGGCGCTGCCGCGGTGCTGGTGTATCTGGCGCTCATCGCCATCGGACTGCCCGTGGCCAGCGGGGGTGCGGGCGGCCTGGGGGTGCTCACCGGCCCGACCGGCGGGTACCTCGTGGGCTTCGTGCTGGGCGCCGTGGTGATCGGCCTGCTCTCCCGCGTGGCCCTGCGCCGCGGCGGCCGGATGGTGGGGCTGTGGCTGTTCGTGGCCGGCCTGGCCGGGGTGCCGCTGAACTACGCCGTGGGCGTGCCGTGGCTCAAGCTGGCCACCGGCATGCCGTGGGACAAGGCCTGGCAGCTGGGTGCCGCGGTGTTCGTGCCCGGCGACCTGCTCAAGGCCGCCCTGGCCGCCGTGGTGGTCGCCGCCGTGGCGCGTGCCCTGCCCGGCTCGCTGCCGGCCGACCCGGCGCGCCGCTGACACCCGTGGCCCCCGGCGGCGGCATCCGGTTCGAGGGGGTGACCCTCGACCGTCAGGGCCGTCGGGCGCTGGACGGCGTCTCGCTGGAGCTCACCGAGCACCGCGTCGCCCTCATCGGGGCCAATGGGTCGGGCAAGAGCACCCTGGCACGCTGCGTCATCGGGCTGGAGCGGCCCACCACCGGGCGGGTGGAGGTCAACGGCCTCGACGTGCGCCGCCACGCCCGCCGGGTGCGCCGCGAGGTGGGCTTCCTCTTCAGCGACCCCGACCACCAGGTGGTCATGCCCACGGTGCGCGAGGACCTGGAGTTCTCCGCGCGGCGCCGCGGGTGGTCGGCGCAGCAGCGGGCCGATGCGGTGGACGCCGCCCTGGTGCGCGCCGGGCTCGAGGGGCACGCCGACCACCCCTGCCACCTGCTCTCCGGCGGGCAGAAGCAGCTGCTCGCGCTGTCCGCCGTGCTCATGGCCGGCCCGAGTGTGCTGGTGGCCGACGAGCCCACCACGCTGCTCGACCTGCGCAACCGCCGCCGCATCGGTGCCGAGCTCATGGCCCTGCCGCAGCAGGTGGTCATGGTGACCCACCACCTGGACCTACTGGAGGGCTTCGACCGCGTCGTCGTGCTCGACGAGGGGCGCGTGGTCTGCGATGACCGGCCCGAGGCGGCCATCGCCTTCTACGAGCGGCTCATGGCGTGAGCATCGGCATCGCGGTGCCGGGGGACTCCTGGCTGCACCGCCTGCCCGCGGCGTGGAAGCTCGGCGGGCTGGCCGTGGCCACGGTGGGCATGTACGTCATCGGCACGTGGCCCCTGGCGATGGCGGCGCTCGCCGTGGCCGTGCTGGTACTGGCCAGCGCGCGGCTGCCGTGGAGCGCCCTGCGCGGCCCGATGCGGGCGGTGGTCGTGCTGCTGGTGGTGCTCGGCCTGGTGCAGTGGTGGCTCGTGGACGGCGTGACCGCCCTGCGGGCCGTGGGCCGGGTGGGGGCGGCCGTGCTGCTGGCCTGGGCGGTCTCGCTCACCACGCCCGTGGCCCAGGTGCTCGCCGTGCTGGAGCGCGCCCTGCGGCCGCTGCGCCGGCTGGGGGTCGACACCGACCACTGGGCGCTGGTGCTCTCGCTGGCCGTGCGGTCGGTGCCGCTCATGGTCGATGCGGCGCAGCAGGCCAACGAGGCCCGCATCGCCCGGGGGCGTCCGCTCTCGGTGCGGAGCTTCGCCATCCCGGTGGTGGTGCGGGCCGTGCGGGCCTCGGAGATGCTCGCCGACGCCCTGCTGGCCCGCGGCTACGAGCC
>NZ_KV824610.1:1077-13776 GCF_001816045.1 Kytococcus sp. HMSC28H12 | reverse complement strand
CGTCACCGGCCGCGCCGTCGGCACCGCCGTCGCCCGCGGCGCCGTCAGCACCACCGTCACCGGCAGCGCCATCGCCGGCAGCACCGTCAGCGCCGCCGTCGCCGAGCAGCTGGGCCGGGTCGAGCTCGTCGTTCTTCGGGGCGTCCGTCATGGTTCCTCCTTCTCGACGGCCCCGCCGGTCGGGGCCAGGTGCCCAGTCTGGTGCAGCACCCCGGCTCCTTCAACAGCGGGGTCCCGCGGCCTGTGGACGGGGTGACGGGTGGTCGCCCCCTGCGCCGCGGACTGTGGGGGACGCGGTGCGGGCCCAGCTCGTCCACGACTTTCCACGCACACGCGGTGGACGGCGTCTGCGCAGGTCAGAGGCCCCTTCACCGGGCGCCCGGGCGTGTTGCCCACCGGCTTCCCCACAGGCTCGTCCACAGCCTGTGGGGAGAGGTAGACCATCGGTCCACACCGGTCTCCACAGACTGTCCACAGGGCCGTTTGGGGCTGTCGGTGGTGGGGCCTACCGTGTGCACGCGCGCGCAGGCCGGGGACCGACGAGGGCGCTTCGAGGAGTGGGAGAGCACATGAGCGATCACGAGTACGAGCCGCCGCCGGACGACGGCCCGGGCATGGACCGGATGCCCCCGCAGGACGTGGACGCCGAGCGTTCCGTGCTGGGCGGCATGCTGCTGAGCAAGGACGCCATCGCCGACGTGCTCGAGGTGGTGCGCGGGGCGGACTACTACCGTCCGGCCCACGAGCTCATCCACGAGGCGATCCTCGACCTGTTCGGCCGGGGCGAGCCGGCCGACGCCATCACCGTGGCCGACGAGCTCACCAAGCGCGGCAACCTGCAGCGCGCCGGCGGGCAGGCCTACCTGCACGAGCTGATGCAGGCGGTGCCCACCGCCGCCAACGCGAGCTACTACGCGGAGATCGTGGCCGAGCGGGCGGTGCTGCGCCGCCTCGTGGAGGCCGGCACCCGCATCGTGCAGATGGGCTACGGCCAGGGCGGGGGTGAGGTCGAGGACGTCGTCAACGCCGCCCAGGCCGAGGTCTACGCCGTCTCGGACAAGCGGGGTGCCGAGGACTACCAGGTCATCGGGGAGATCTTCGACGCGACGGTGGACGAGATCGAGCACGCCTCGGGCAGTGCCGGGGAGATGATCGGGGTGCCCACCGGGTTCGCTGACCTGGACCGGTTGACCAACGGCCTGCACGGCGGGCAGATGATCGTGGTGGCCGCCCGACCGGCCATGGGAAAGTCCACGCTCGGCCTGGACATCTGCCGGTCGGCCAGCATCGAGCACGGCCTGGCGTCGTGCATCTTCTCGCTGGAGATGAGCAAGACCGAGATCGTCATGCGCATGCTCTCGGCCGAGGCGTCCATCCAGCTGCAGAAGCTCCGCAAGGGCGACGTGGACGAGGGTGACTGGGCGAAGATCGCCGAGACCCAGGGGCGGCTCAGCGTGGCCCCGCTGTTCATCGACGACAGCCCCAACCTGTCGCTCATGGAGATCCGGGCCAAGGCGCGGCGCCTCAAGCAGCAGCACAACCTCAAGCTCGTGGTCATCGACTACCTGCAGCTCATGACCTCCGGCAAGAAGGTGGAGAGCCGCCAGCAGGAGGTCTCGGAGTTCTCCCGTGCGCTCAAGCTGCTGGCCAAGGAGCTCGAGGTGCCCGTCATCGCCATCTCGCAGCTGAACCGTGGGCCCGAGCAGCGCACGGACAAGAAGCCGCAGATGAGTGATCTGCGTGAGTCCGGCTGCCTCACGGCTGACACTCGGGTGCTCCGCGCCGACACCGGTGCCGAGGTCACCCTGGGTGAGCTGATGGTGAGTGGTGCCCGGGACGTGCCGGTGTGGGCGCTGGACGACTCGATGCGGTATGTCCGCCGCCACCTCACGCACGTCTTCCCGACGGGCATCAAGCCGGTCTTCCGCCTCACCACCACGTCCGGCAAGACGCTGCGGGCCACCGCGAACCACCCGTTCCGCACCTACCGCGGGTGGACGGCCCTGGAGGAACTCCGCCCTGGTGACCGGCTCGCCGTGCCGCGGCACGTCCCGGCGCCGGAGCAGTGCACCCCGTGGACCGCGGCCGAGGTCGTCATGCTGGCCCACCTCATCGGGGACGGGTCGTTCGTCCGGCGTCAGCCGATTCGGTATGCGAGCGTCGACGAGGCAAATCTCGCGGCCGTGACGGAGGCGGCGCAGCACTTCGGGATCACAGCGGTGCGTGACGACCACGAAGCCGCGCGCTGCACCTCCTTGCGGCTCCCCGCGCCGTACCGCCTGACCCATGGCAAGCGGAACCCCATCGCGGCGTGGCTCGACGAGATGAGCCTGTTCGGTGCGCGGAGCCACGAGAAGTTCGTCCCCGAGGGTGTGTACTCGCTGCCCAAGGAGCAGATCTCCTTGTTCCTGCGCCACCTCTGGGCCACGGACGGGTCGGTGACCGTCACGAGGGGTGGCCGTGGGGGTCGCGTCTACTATGCCTCGACGTCCAGAGAACTTGTGGACGGCGTCTCGCGTCTGCTTCTGCGTTTCGGGATCTCCTCGCGGATCCGCACCACCTCAAAGGGTGACTACCGACCGGGCTACACGCTGGACATCTCCGGGACCAACAGCCAGCGTCGCTTCCTGCAGGAGATCGGCGTCCACGGTCAGCGGGGAGAGGCGGCAACGCAACTCCTGGAGATCCTGCGGGGTCTCACCGCGAACACCAACGTCGACACCGTCCCGCGTGAGGTCTGGGACGACGTGCGGGTAGCCATGCAGGAGAAGGGCATGACCACCCGTGCCTTCCAAGCCGAGCTCGGAACCCAGTACTGCGGATCGGCGCTGTACAAGAGCGCTCCGTCCCGTGAGCGACTGGCCCGCGTGGCTCAGGTACTGGACTCGGCCGAGCTCGACCTCGTGGCGTCCAACGACGTGCTGTGGGACGAGGTGCGATCCGTCGAGTTGGAGGGCGTCGAGCCTGTCTTCGACGCCACCGTGGCCGGAGCGCACAACTTCGTCGCCAACGGCATCGCCGTCCACAACAGCATCGAGCAGGACGCCGACATGGTGATCCTCCTGCACCGCGAGGAGGCCTACGAGAAGGAGTCACCCCGGGCGGGTGAGGCGGATTTCATCGTGGCCAAGCACCGAAACGGCCCGACGGACACCATCACTGTGGCGTTCCAGGGTCACTTCAGCCGGTTCAAGGACATGGCCCAGGGCTTCTGACGGGCAGGCCGCGGGGCCGGGCGGGGGCCATCTGCCCCGCCCGGCCCTGCCGCGGTTCGGTGCGCCTTAGGCGTCCCGCTGGATGCGCCGCGCGAACTTCGCGATGCGGTCCCGCAGGCCCTCGATGCGCAGCTCGGTCCAGAACTCCTTCTCCTCCGGGGTGGCCCGGTCACCGACCTCGCTGACCGTCGGCGCCCGCCGTACGTTGCGCGAGCACGAGAAGTCGGTGCAGGCCAGTACGCCCACGGTGGCGCCGCGGCGCCCGGCGGCGCCGGCCAGCGAGGCCACCACCATCCGGACGTTCTCCGTGGCCTCGATGTCCTGGCACCACACGCAGATGGCCTTGCGGCGCGTGGGTGTGCCGGAAGCGGGTCGCAGCAGGATGGAGGTGACGACGCTGTCCAGATGCAGGACGACGTAGGACCGGTTCGGTCGCTTGGCGTCCGTCCAGCCGAGGTAGTCCAGCGACTCCCAGTCGACGGTGTCGAGCTCGGGGAGGATCGCCTGGGTGGCCTCGCGCCTGGAGGCGTTGACGAAGGACGTGCGGATGTCCTGTTCGGTCACGGGGTGCATGGGGGTCTCTCTTCGTGGCGGTGCGGGGCGCACGCGGGCACGACGGACCCCGAGGGGGTCACCGCCAGCCGTGGGTGCGCAGGGGGATGCGGGGGAAGGTCGCGCGCACCGCGCTGCAGGCCTGCATGGCCGCCTCCTCTCCCGCGCCGTGGCGCGTCACCGTCGATGCCGCCGTGGGCCCGGTCGGCGGTGGGCAAGGTTAGGGAGCGGCCTCCGGCAGGGTCAAACGCCGTCCGGGGCCATGCCCCCCCGCATCGGGCAGGATGGCGCCCATGAAGGTGATGTTCCACGGGTGCCTGCGCACCGTCCCGGGCCACGGCGCCGAACTGCTGGCCATCCTCTCCGAGCAGGGCGGCGCCGAGCCGATGCCGGGCAACCTGCTCTACCTCGTCGCTTCCGACCCGGAGGACCCCGATGCCGTGTGGGTCACCGAGGTGTGGGAGTCGGCCGAGCACCACCAGGCCTCGCTGCAGCTGCCAGCGGTGCGCTCCCGCATCGAGCGCGCGGTGCCGATCCTCGACCCGGAGGGCATGAGCCACCAAGTGCTCACGCCGGTCTCCGGCATCCCGGGCTGACGGAGGCGCTCCTCAGTCGCGGAGCACCTCCGTCAGCTCGCGGGAGCCGGCCGGGTCCAGCACCACGCCCGGGTGCGGCCCGGCGGCCACCAGCGCCTCGCGCACCCCGTCCCCGAGCGGGCTCACCACCAGTACCGCGTTGCCTGCAGTGCGGCGCTCCAGCATCCCGGAGTCGGCCAGGGTCCACACGCCGTCGTGCCCCTCGGTGGTGGCGGCCTCGTCGAGCACCTCCAGCTGGTCGGCCAGGAAGTCCAGCCCGTCCTCGGTGCCGATGTTGGTCATGAGCAACCCCTGGGTATCGAGCAGTTCCAGCAGCTCGAGGTGGAAGTCCGGCCCGGCCAGGTGGGCGCACGCCTCAGTGTCGGTGGGCAGGTCCACCACCACCACGGCGAACTGCTCCCCGGCGGCCACCAGTTGGCCCACGGCATCGCGGGCGTCGCCCACCACCACCTCCAGGTCGGTGCCGGCGGGCAGCGGCAGGGTCTCGGTGACGAACGAGACCAGCTCGCGGTCGATGTCCACCACCACCTGCTCCGACCCGGGCCGCGTGGCCTCCACATAGCGCGGCAGGGTGAGCGCCCCGGCGCCCAGGTGCAGCACCCGCAGCGGCGCACCGGGGTGCGCCACGGCATCGAGCACGTTGGCCATGCGCCGCAGGTACTCGTAGCGCACCTCGAGTGGGTCGGCAGGGTCCACGTGGCTCTGCACGTGCTGCCCCACGAACAGCTCCCAGCCGCTCCCGTGCTCGGCGGGTGCCAGGCGTGCGCGGACCCCGCTGGTGGAGAGCTGCACCGACCGTTCGGCCGGGTGGGGCACGGGGGTGCCGGCGGGGGTCGATGGGGTGGGTGCCGGGTGCTGCGTCACGCCCCCAGTGTGCGTGATGGTCAGGAATCCGTATGGATCCCGGGACAGGTTGTGCCGGGTACTCGGGTGCTGGCTACCTTGGGCCCGTCCCGCCCTGCGCCTCACCCCTCGGAGGAACCGTGTCCGCGCGCACCCGCAGCCCCCGCACCCTGACCCGCCTGGCCGTCGCCGGCCTCGCCGCCACCACTGTGGTGGCGCCCACCACCCTCGCCACCGCCGCCGGCCCCGATGCCGGTGGGTCCACCGCGTCGACCAGCGCGGCCGCCGCCGGTGGGCTCGAGGACGTGCTCTTCGTGGGCAACAACTGGGACGGCACCATCGATGTGGTGGAGGACGAGGGGCAGATGCACCGCCTCGGCCGCATCAACGCCGTGCCGGACTACCACCAGCGCCTCACCGAGATCGCGTTCAACCCCATCCACTGGCCGGTGTTCCTCTACATCCGCCACACCGCGGGCGAGGGCCACGACCAGCTCGTGGACGACGTGTACTCCGCCAAGGACGGCCGCCACGTGGTGGTCTCCCGCCCGAGCTTCCGCGACGTCGTCTCCATCGACACCGTCACCGGCAAGATCGCCTGGCGCTACAAGCTGACCGGCTTCCGTGCCGACCACATGGCCCTCTCGCCCGACGGCTCGCGCGTCGCCGTCTCGGACTCCAGCGCCAACCTGGTGCACGTGCTGGACATGGCCACCGGGAAGGTGCAGGGCAAGGTCAGGACCGGTGACCGCCCGCACGAGAACGTGTTCAGCCCCGACGGCAAGCAGCTGTGGACCATGGCCATCGGCAACGTGGAGAACAAGAGCGACGCCCCGGACCAGCAGCGCAACGACCTGCTCAAGGGCAAGCGCTACATCACCGTCACGGACACCGAGACCTTCCAGCCGGTGCGCACCATCGACATGCGCGACCGCCTGGACGCCGCCGGCCACGCGGAGCTCTCCGACGCCGTGCGACCCATCGCGTTCACGCCGGAGTTCGACAAGGCGTACTTCCAGGTGAGCTACTTCAACGGCTTCCTGGAGTACGACGTGCAGGCCGACCGCATCACCCGCACGAAGGTGCTGCCCGAGAACCCCGCCACCCCCGCCGACCGCAGCACGTGGGTGAACGACTCGCGCCACCACGGCATCACCATGAAGCCCGACGGCAAGCAGCTGTGCGTGGCCGGCACCATGGACGACTACGCCACCGTGGTGGACCGCCAGACGCTGGAGCACGGCCCGCTGGTGCCCACCAGCAAGCCGTACTGGGCCACGGTGAGCAACAACGGGCAGCGCTGCATCGTCTCGGAGTCCGGGGCCGATGCGGTGACCGCCATCGACTTCGCCACCGGCAAGAAGGTGGGCAGCGTGGCCGTGGGCGACCACCCGCAGCGCGTGCGCCAGGGCGTGGTGCCCCAGGGCTGGGCGGGGCCGCAGGCCTGAGCCACGCACGTGGGGTCCGTCCACAGAACCGGTGGGCGGACCCCGCTGCCGTGAGCCCCGGTCAGCGTCCGAAGCCGGCCAGCACGGCCTTGGCGTCGTCGGCCTCGCCGGCGGGGGCGGTCCCCAGGGCGTCGACGGTACGGCGGGCGATCCGCATCGCGCTGGCGGCCGGGGGCGGTGCACCGGCCGGCAGGTCGAGGTCGAGCTGGTGCACGACGAGCTCCACGGCCCACGTGGCCAGGAAGTCCCCGGTGGTGAGCACCAGACCCTGGAAGGACATCCGCCCGTCGGGCAGAGCAGGCGCGTGGTGCTCCCACCCGGCGCACACCTCGTCGAGGTGCTGCAGCGCTTGGCGCGGGCGGGTGTACGCCGATGCCGTGCGGCGCGTCACGAAGATCCCGGGCACGGGGTCGTCGGCCTCCTGCGCGGCGAAGGCGGTCCAGTACGAGGCGGCGTCGGTGTCCGCCGGGGTGTCGGTGTCGGCGCGAGACCCGGCGAGCATCTCCTGCAGCCCCGTGCGCACGTGCACGATGCAGTCGAGGCGCGACCAGCCCTGGGCCCGGCTCGGGGCCAGCAGGGCGAGGTCGTCGAGCGACTCGCACCCGGCCCGGAAGGTGCGGAGGGCCTCGAGGAAGGCGCGGCGCCCCTCCTCGAGCGGGATGCTGAGCGGTCGGGGCATGCCTGCAGCCTGCCACGCAGCCTCGCTGCCTCAGGCCGCGCTCTCCCGGGCGCCGCGCGCCACAAGCGCCGCCAGCGCGCCGATGCCGGCTAGGCCCACGTAGGTCCAGGCCAACCCGTGGTCCAGATGTGCCTGCGCCGCCCCGCCGAGGGCGAGCGTGGCGGCCACGGCGCAGGCCTCGCCCAGCTGGAGGCTCGACCCGACCCGGCCGTGCTCCCGCCGCGGGCTCAGCGCCAGGGCCTGCGAGGAGATCTGCGGGTAGGCCACGCCCATGCCGAGCCCCGCCAGCGCCACCCCCACCGAGACGGGCCACCACGGCCACCCGGTGGCGATCACCACGCCCGTGGCCACGGGGCCGCAGAGCACCAGCAGGGCGGCCGGCACCATCGAGGCGGTGGCGGACCGGCTGTGGCGGCTCTGCCACCAGGCGCCCACCGCCCACCCCACGGCCGAGCCGGCCAGGGCCAGACCGGAGACCACGATGGGGACGCCCCGGTCGCGCTGGAGGAACAGGGGCACGTACGTCTCCGTGGTGTAGGCCGACGCCGCCAGCAGGCTCCGCAACGCCACGAGTCGGGGCACACCGTGGCGGCCCCGCAGCGTCCCGGCGGGGAGCAGGCGCGTCAGGACGGCCAGCACCGCGACGAACGAGAGCCCCAGCGCCAGCAGGCCCCACCCGGCCCGGCTGCCGCCCGCGACGCTCATGGCCAGCACGGCGGCCGATGCGGCGACGGCCCAGCCCCACGGGATCCGGACGTCCTGGTCCCCGGCGGGCCGGGTGTCCCGCCCGTGCAGCCCCACCAGCAGGCCCACCGCCGAGAGCACGGCGACCACCGCCACGCTCCCGTAGACCCACCGCCACCCCAGGTGCTCGGTGAGCAGACCGGACACCACCGGACCCGCCAGCGAGGGAATCACCCAGGCCGCGTTGACCACCCCGAACAGCGCCGGGTGGTGCTCCTGCGGGACGGTGGCCGAGGCGATGGCGTAGACCGTCACCGCGGCCATGCCCACGCCGATCCCCTGCACGAGCCGCCCCAGCACGAAGACGCCGATGTGGCCGGCGAGCGCGCACATCAGCACCCCGGTGACGAACAGGGCGATCGCGGTGAGCAGGGGTGGCCGTGCCCCGACCCGGTCGCACCACGGCCCGGCCAGCACCATGCCCGTCACGGAGGCGATGAGGGTGCCCGAGAAGGCGGCCGAGTACCACGCCGGGGCGGCCAGCGCGTCGACCACCGAGGGCAGGGAGGTGGTGACCGCGTAGGTCTCGAAGGCGATGGTCGCCTCGAGGCCGGCCAGGCCCGCCACCAGCAGGATCCCGACGGTCGCGATCAGCCCGGGGTGTCGTGCGTCCGTGGTGGGCATGGGGACCTCCCTCCAGGTGGCTCGGCGGCGGCGGTTCGGCCGCCGACGGTAGCGGTCCACCGGCAGGGTCCTAAGACCCTGCCGTCCAGATCTCGGTCCGCGACCGATGGTGCGCCCGCGCCGGGTGCGGCACCGTCGAGGCCGTGGCAGGCAACCGCCCGCCGATCCGCACCCCGCGATCGAGAGGACAGGACCATGAACACCCACACCCGCTTCACCACCTCGCTGGCCGGGCTGGCCGCCTGCAGCGCCCTCGTGCTGGGCGCCGGCGCCCCCACCCAGGCCGCCCCGGCACAGGCCCCCGCCGAGCAGGTCGCAGCCGCGGCCCCGAGCCAGCCGGCCGCCACCGCCTCGCCCTTCTCCGTCGACGCCGCTGCCGGCAAGCTGGTGCCCATCCGCCAGGCCAACAGCCAGGTGAGCACCTGGTACGACTGCGGTCCGGTGTCGCTGCTCATGTCGCTGTTCGACCGGGGCGTCACCCCGGAGAAGTGGAGCGGCGACCCGGCCGACCCCACCGAGGCCGTGCGCGACATGCGCGCCACGATGGGGGCCGCACCCACGGGCAACACCAACGTCGAGCAGGTGCGCAACGGCTTCGCCGCCTACGGCTTCGACACCCACTGGGTGGCCACCGCCGACGAGGCCGAGGCCGCCGCCCGGGAGGGCAAGACGGTGATGGTGCTCGGTGACGCCCAGGTGGCCGGCAAGTACTGGCAGGAGGACCTGGCCACCTCCGAGTCGGTCTCGCACTGGGTGGTGCTGGCCGGGTACGACAAGGACTCCGGCAAGTACACCGTGCTCGACCCGCTGTCCGGGCCCGACGCCAACGAGCCGCACTCGGTGGGTGCCGACTGGACCAACCAGTTCCACGACGTGTACGGCTACGGCGCCGTGGTGGTCGACTGACCCCTCACCCCGCCGCGCCGGTTGATCGCGCGTCCCTCCCCGCCGGGCCGCTCCCCTCCACGGACGAGGGGGCGGCCCGGCGCGTGGTCGAGGCTCAGTACGGTGCCCCCGTGGACGGCGAGACGCGCAGCGAGCACGGCACCCAGGCCCTGGACGAGACGACGAGCCGTGCTCTGCGTCGCACTGCCCGGCGGCTCGCCGTGCTCGGACCCGACCGGGCGCGGGACCGGTACCGGTGCGTGCACCACGCCGTGCGCACCCTCACCCCCACGGACGCCCTCGTCATCGCCTTCTTCCACGAGGACCACGTGGTGGTGCCCTTCGTCATCGAGGGCGACCGCCTGGAGGGGCCGGACGTGATGGACTCCCCGCCCGGGTCGGTCACCGAGTGGGTGCGTGACCACCAGCGCTCGTACGTGTTCGGCCAGGACGCGGGGGCCCTGCTGGGGGAGGCCCTCCCGTTCGGCGATGCCGGGGAGCCCACCCGTGACGCCGTGTGCGCCCCCATCCTCTCCCCGGCGCGCGAGGTCCGTGGCGTGCTGGCCGCCCACGCCCTGCGGCCGCGCGTGTTCACCGACCAGCACGTGCGCGTGGTGGAGGCGCTGGCGGTGATGCTGGGCCGCGAGGGCCACGACCTGACCGACCCCCGGGACACCGAGTTGCACCGTGCCTTCCCCGAGCTGGCGCCCGACCCGGGCGACCTCGTGGACCAGCTGCACGACCTCACCGCCCTCGTGGGGCGGATGCGCACCGGGCTGGAGGGGCTCGACGACCTCGGCGGTGCCGGGGTGGCCGAGCGGGTGCGGGAGGTGGTGGGCCTCTGCGAGCTCCTGGAGGCCCGCATGGCCACACTGGCCACCGAGACGCCGCCGGCCCCGCCCGGCCCGCTGTCGCCCCTGACCCCACGCGAGGCCGAGGTGGCCGAGCTGATCGTCTCCGAGCAGCTCACGAACGCGCAGATCGCCGAGCGTCTCGTCATCAGCGAGAAGACGGTGAAGACGCACGTGGGGTCGGTGCTGCGCAAGTGCGGGCAGAGCCAGCGCTCGGGCATCGCGCTGGTGCTGGGCGCGCCCTCCTGACGCGCGCCCCCGTCAGGCGTGCACGTCGACCTCGTGCCCGGCGTGCGCCGGGGGTTCGAACTGCACGGTGGAGTGCGTGATGCCGAAGTCCTCCCGGAGGCACTCCTGCACCCGGTCGAGCAGGCCGGTCATGTGGCCGTCGTGGAAGCAGGACTCGTCGGCCACCACGTGCGCGGTGAGCACCGGGACGCCCGTGGCCACCTGGCTGGCGTGCAGGTCGTGCACCTCGCGGACGTGCGGCAGGTCCTCGATGTGGGCGCGCACCTCGTCCAGGTCCAGGCCGCCGGGCGTGGCCTCCAGGAGCACGCGCAGCACCTGCCGCAGCAGCACCAGCGTGCGCGGCACGATGAGGGCCACGATCACCAGCGAGGCCACGGCGTCGGCGCGCTCCCAACCGGTCCACCGCACCGCGAGGGCCGCGGCGAGCACGGCCACCGACCCGAGTGCGTCGTTGAACACCTCCAGGAAGGCGGCCCGGAGATTCAGGTTGGCCTCCCGGGCCCCGGCGAGCACGAGCAGGCCGATGACGTTGCCCACCAGGCCGACGGCGCCGAACACGAGCATCGCCCCGGGGGCCACGGGCTCAGGCGAGACGAGGTGCTGCACGGCCTCGACCAGCACCACCACGCCCACCACGAGCAGCAGCAGGGCCTGCGCGCCGGCGCCGAGCACCTCCGCGCGCAGCCAGCCCCAGGTGCGCTCCGGGGTGGCGGGGCGGCGGGCCAGCTGGGCGGCCACCAAGGCCATGACCAGGCCGGCGAGGTCGGTGAGCATGTGCCCGGCATCGGCCAGCAGGGCCACCGACCCCGAGACCCAGGCGCCCACCAGCTCGGTCACGAGGACCGTGGCGGTGATGCCCAGGACCACGGCGAGCCGCCCACGGTGGGTACCAGCGCCGTGGGGCAGGTGGTCGTGGTGGTGGCTCATTGCCGGCGATCATAGGGGACCGCGGCGACGCGCCGTCTTCATGCCAAGTCCTGACCGTTCCTTGACCTGATGGGGGTACTCGGCACGCGTGTTGCGCCTACTGTGGCGGCACCCCTCCTCCCCCCTCACGCACAAGGAGCACATGATGCGCGCACGCACCCGCCTCACCGCCCTGGCTGCCGGACTCACCCTGGCCCTGGGCGCCCCGGCCGCCACCGCCGCCACCGCCGACCAGGCCCAGACCGCCACCACCGCCGACCAGGCCCAGCCCGCCGCCAGCGCCTCCGTCGAGCACGGCCCGGCCCCCACCAAGGAGTCCATCGGCGTGGACGGTCCGTACAAGGTGGCCAGCAAGAAGGCCCCGATCGACCTGAAGCGGTCCTTCTACGGCGGCACGATCTACTACCCGGCCGACGCCGGCAAGGGCGAGACCTACGGCACCGTCGTGACCATGCCCGGCTTCCTCGAGCCCGGTGCCGTGATGGACCTGGTGGCCAAGCGTCTGGCCTCCCACGGCTTCGTGGTGATGCGGGCCGAGGCCCTCACGCCGTTCAGCATCCCACTGGTCCGCGCCCAGGCGGTCCTCTCGGCCCAGAAGGTGCTGCACGCCGACGCGGACCTGGCCCCGATCATGGACACCGAGCGCACCGCCCTGGTGGGCCACTCGATGGGTGGTGGCGGGGTCCTGCACGCCGCGGCCATGTCCGAGCAGGACGCTGTCATCCCGATCCACCCCTGGGCCCAGACCATCTTCCCGCTGGTCAAGGAGCCCACCCTGACGATCGGCGGCCTGCTCGACAACGTGGCCCCGATGGTGGAGTACACGCTGCCCATTTACGCCTCGATCGGCTCGGAGACCAAGGGCCTGTTCACCGACCTGGCGGGCACGCACTGGGCGGGTCTGGTGGACAACAAGGTCATCCAGGGCCGCATCCTCAGCTTCGTCAAGCTGCACGTGGACGGTGACACGCGCTACGAGCAGTTCGTGTGCGCCCCGGCCGAGAAGGGCTTCACCTACAAGTCCCCCTGCTGAGCCGCCGGCAACCCCGTCGCGAGGGGCCACCGTCACCCGACGGTGGCCCCTCG
>NZ_KV824610.1:0-1057 GCF_001816045.1 Kytococcus sp. HMSC28H12 | reverse complement strand
CCCGACGGTGGCCCCTCGCCGTGTGCGCACCCGGGGGTGACGCCGCCTGTCCGGGGGTGACGCCGTCCACGACGTGACCTCACCCCGGCGAACCGGAGAAACCCCCCGGGTCTGGCGACTCGGGGCGCCTCAACCCGGGGCACCGGTCGCGACAGGACACCCCTGCGCCGAGTGGACCCGGAACGCCCGCCCGTACAGTCGGGCCATGCGTACCCGACCCCGCCCCCTCCTGCGCCGTGCGGGAGTTCCGACCGGCGCGCTCGCGGTGGTGGCTGCCCTGGCCCTCGGCGCCTGTGGCGCACCGGGCCCCGGGACCGAGGAGGGCGCGCCGGCCGAGGGGGAGCCGACCGGTCAGGTGACCGTGCTGGCCGCCGCGTCGCTCACCGAGGCGTTCGAGCAGATCGCCGCCGACGTGGAGCGCGACCACCCCGGCACCGACGTGCGCCTGAGCTTCGGTGGTTCCTCGGCGCTGGTCACGCAGGTCACCCAGGGTGCCCCGGCCGACGTGCTCGCCACCGCCTCGGCCACCACCATGGACGCCGCGGTGCAGGCCGGTGCGGTGGAGGAACCCGCCGTGGTGGCGCGCAACCGCCTCACCATCGCCGTGCCGCGGGGCAACCCCGCCGGCATCGACGGCGTGGAGGACCTGGCCCGCGAGGACGTGCGCCTGGCGACCTGCCTGCCCGAGGTGCCCTGCGGTGCGGCAGCCCAGCAGCTTGCCGACGCCACCGGCACCACGCTCCACCCGGTCACCCAGGAGCGCGACGTCAAGGCCACCCTCGCCAAGGTGCGCCTCGGCGAGGTGGACGCGGGGCTGGTCTACGTGACGGACGTGCGCGCCGCGGGGTCCGCCGTGGACGAGGTGCCCCTGCCGGAGGCGCCCACCACCGACTACCCCTTGGCGGTGGTGTCCGACGCCGCCAATCCCGCCCTGGCCCGGGCGTTCGTCGATGCCGTGCAGTCAGACCGCGGCCGGGCCGTGCTGCGCGAGGCGGGGTTCACCACCCCGTGACCCCCGACCGCGCCGACCGTCCCGCCCGCGCCCGCCGTCGGCCCC
>NZ_KV824609.1:0-1452 GCF_001816045.1 Kytococcus sp. HMSC28H12 | reverse complement strand
AGGCGATCGGCGCCCCCGGCGGCCAACGGGGTCGGGTCCGGTTGGGCGACGACGACGCGGGCCACCCCGGCCTCACGCAGCGCCTCGGCGCACGGGCCGGTGCGGCCGGTGTGGTTGCACGGCTCCAGGGTGACCACGGCGGTGGCGCCGCCGACGTCCCGGCCGCGCTGCTCCGCATCGGACAGGGCGGCGACCTCCGCGTGCGGGGTGCCGGCGCCGCGGTGCCACCCCTCGCCCAGGGTGCGGCCGGCGGCGTCGAGCAGTACGCAGCCCACACGGGGGTTGGGGTCGGTGGCCGGTCCACGGGCCGCCAGCTCCAGGGCGCGGCGCATCGCGGGCTCCCAGGCGGTGGACTCGGCGGGGCGGGCGGTCACGGCGGTTCCTCACTGCGGTCACGGCGGCGGGCGGTCCGGTCGGACGGCCCGGGTGAACCGGGGGAACGGGCGTGGGCCCGGAGGAGTCGGCAGGTGCACCACGCACCGAGGGGCCACGGGCCGCTCGGCAGCGGGACTGCCGCCCACGGCGTCGCGGGGCGACGCCGCACGTGCTCCTCCCTTCCGGACTCTCACCGTCGGTCTGGGAATTCCACCCAGTCAACCGGCCGCTGGCTGCGGACGGGTCGCGGACTGTCACCGCCGGTTCGGACTTGCACCGACCCCGGAACACGTGGGGCCGATTCTACGCCCGGGCCGCCGGGGCGGGCGTCGGGCGGGGGCACCGAGCCCGGCACACCATCGGCCGTGTGGAACGCTGTGGGCCGGACCACACCCGAGACCCCGAGGAGCACCCATGGCCCCCACCGAGCTCTCCCCCCTGGACGGCGGCACCGAGGACGTGCTGTTCGGCGTGCGCGACGGCATCGCCCGCATCCACCTGAACCGGCCGAAGGCGCTCAACGCGCTGACCCGGGACATGTGCGCGGCGATGCTCGACCAGCTGCACGCCTGGCAGAACGCGCAGGGCGACGACCGGCCGCGCGCCATCGTGGTGTCCGGCGAGGGCAAGGGCCTGTGCGCCGGCGGCGACATCAAGGTGCTGCGCGAGTCCGCCACCTCCGGCGACCTCGGTCCGGCGCAGGACTTCTGGCGCACCGAGTACGCGCTCGACCAGCTCGTGGCCGACTACGAGATCCCGTACGTGGCGCTCATGCACGGCGTGGTGATGGGCGGTGGCATCGGCATCAGCGCCCACGGCAGCCACCGCCTCGTGGCCGCCGACGCCAAGGTGGCCATGCCCGAGACCGGCATCGGGCTGTTCCCGGACGTGGGCGCCATGCACCTGCTCTCGCGCGCGCAGCACGAGTTGGGCACGCACGTGGCCCTGACCGGCGACCGCTTCGGCGGCGCGGACGCGGTGCTGCTGGGCCTGGCCGATGCCGTGGCGCCGGCCGAGCTGCTCGACCCCGAGACCGTGGTGGACCGGCTGGCCGGCGGCGAGTCCGCGGACGACCTG
>NZ_KV824608.1:0-4020 GCF_001816045.1 Kytococcus sp. HMSC28H12 | reverse complement strand
CCGTGGCCGAGACCCCGGTGGCGGCGCCCGGTCCCTCCGGGGCGCCGGCCGATCCCTCCGGGGCGCCGGCCGATCCCTCCGCCGTGTCGGACCGCCCGGCCGGTGGTACCGCCTCGCCCACGCCTGCCCCTGCACGCACGCGCACCGCGCCGGAGGCGGGCGCGCCCGTGGCCCTGCCCACCGCCGAGGAGGTCGACGATCTGCTCACGACCCGGGCGGTCGCGTGGGTGGCAGGGGACCGGGAGGCCCTGGCCCGGGTGGTGGTGCGCGACAGCCCCGCCTGGCGCCGCGACACCGGGCACCCCGCGCCCGAGGGCCACTCGGTGGCGGCCCGCTACCGCGTGAGCGACGTGCGGCCGGTCCGGGCAGACGGAGGGAGCGGCTCGGGCCGGGTGGTGCTCACCGCCAAGGTGGCCGCCCAGGGAGGGGACCCGCGGACGGTCCGGCTCGAGCTCGAGCCCTCGGGGAAGGACGGCGGCCCGATCTCCTGGCGGCTGGCCGACTGGCGGGTGCTGGCCGCCTGACCGGGAGCGGGTGCGCGGACGGGGCCCCACACCGTGTGGTGCGGGGCCCCGTCGTGTGCAAGGGCTGTGCCGGCCGGGCGGGCCGGACCGGCGTCAGCGGGTCAGACCTCGAACTGGCCGGCCTCCAGGCGCTCCTTCATGGTGCCCAGGAAGCGGGCGGCGTCGGCGCCGTCCACGATGCGGTGGTCGTAGGACAGGGCCAGGTACACCATCGAGCGGATGGCGATGGTCTCCAGACCGTCCTCGTCGCTCACCACGACCGGGCGCTTCACCACGGCACCGGTGCCGAGGATCGCCACGTTCGGCTGGTTGATGATCGGCGTGTCGAACAGGGCGCCGCGCGAACCGGTGTTGGTGAGCGTGAAGGTCGCACCGCTCAACTCGTCCGGGCCCACCTTGTTGTCGCGGGTGCGGCTGGCCAGGTCGTCGATCTTGCGGGCGATGCCGGCGATGTTCAGCGACCCGGCGTCCTTGATGACCGGCACCAGCAGGCCCTTGTCGGTGTCCACGGCCATGCCCAGGTTCTCCTGGGCGTGGTAGACGATCTGGTCGTCCTCCACCGAGGCGTTCACCGTCGGGTGCTCCTTGAGCGCCTCGATGGCGGCCTGCGCGAAGAAGGGCAGGAACGAGAGCTTGACGCCCTCGCGGGCCTGGAAGGCCTTCTTCTCGCGGTCACGCAGGCGGGCGATCTTGGTGACGTCCACCTCGACCACGGTGGTCAGCTGCGCGGAGACCTGCAGCGACTCCAGCATGCGCTGGGCGATCACCTTGCGCAGGCGGGTCATCTTCTCGGTGGTGCCGCGCTTGGCCTGCAGGTCGCCCAGGGCGCCGGAGGACTTCTGCGCGGAACCCGAGGACTGCGCCGCGGGCTTCTGCGCGGGCTGCTCGGCCGGCTCCTGCTCGGCCTTCGGCTGCTCGGCCGGGGCTTCGGCGGGCGCCTCGGCCCCCTTGCCCTCGGCGGCGGCCAGCACGTCCTGCTTGCGGATGCGGCCACCCACGCCGGAACCCTCCAGGGTGGAGAGGTCCACGCCGTGCTGCTTGGCCAGCTTGCGCACCAGCGGGGTCACGTAGGTCTCGGAGTCGGAGCCCTTGTCGGAGGACTCGGCCTTCTTCGGGGCCTCCTTCGCCGGGGCCGGCTCCTGGTCCTTCTTGTCCGCGGCCTTCTTCTCGTCGGCCTTCGCAGCGGCCTGCGGGTCCTCGGTCTCGCCCTCGGCAGCCACCTCCTCGGCGGACCCGGCGTCCATCGGCTCGGCGTCGGCGTCCTGGTCGGCCTCGTCCTCGGAGGAGTCGTCGCCACCGGCCTCGCCGCCGATGACACCCAGCTCGCCGCCGACCTCGACGGTCTCGTCCTCACCGGCGATGATCTTGGAGAGCACGCCCGCGTAGGGGGAGGGGATCTCGGTGTCCACCTTGTCGGTGGAGACCTCGAGCAGCGGCTCGTCGACCTCGACCTCGTCACCCTCGGCCTTCAGCCAGCGGGTCACGGTGCCCTCGGTCACGGACTCGCCGAGCTCCGGCATCGTCACCTTCTCAGACATTCCCTGTCTCCTCGGTCGTTCGTTGAGCGGTCTGTACTGCCCTTGCGCAGCCATTCTCCACACTGGGCGGTGCCGCGCACCACCCGGGGCGTGCCGTGTACGTCACGCGTGGGCGTGCAACGGCTTGCCGGCCAGCGCCAGGTGGGCCTCGCCGAGGGCCTCGTTCTGGGTGGGGTGGGCGTGGACGAGGGCGGCGACCTCCTCGGGCAGGGCCTCCCAGTTGTAGATGAGCTGGGCCTCACCCACCTGCTCACCCATGCGGGCGCCGACCATGTGGATGCCCACCACCGGGCCGTCCTTGCGGCGCACCAGCTTGACGAAGCCCTGCGTGGCCAGGATCTGGCTCTTGCCGTTGCCGCCGAGGTTGTACTCCAGGGCCTCCACGGCGTCCTCGCCGTACTGCTCCTTGGCCTTGGCCTCGGTGAGGCCCACCGACGCGATCTCGGGGTCGCAGTAGGTGACGCGGGGGATGCCGGCCTCGTCGATCGGGGCGGGCTCCAGGCCGGCGATCTTCTCGGCCACGAAGATGCCCTGGGCGAAGCCGCGGTGGGCCAGCTGCAGGCCGGGCACGATGTCGCCGACGGCCCACAGGTGGTCCACGCCGGTGCGCAGGTCGGCGTCGGTGACCACGAAGCCGCGGTCGAGGGTGACGCCGGCCTCCTCGAAGCCCATCCCCTCGGTGACCGGGCCGCGACCGATGGCCACGAGCAGCAGGTCGGCCTCCAGCGTGGTGCCGTCCTGCAGCCTCACGGTGACGCCGTCCTCGCGGTTGTCCACGGACTCGAACATGACGCCGGTGCGGACGTCGATCTTGCGCTTGCGGAAGGCGCGCAGCAGCGTCTTGCTCACGGCCTCGTCCTCAGCGGGCACGATGCGGTCCAGGCCCTCCACCACGGTGACCTGGGCCCCGAAGCTGGTGAACACGCTGGCGAACTCCACGCCGATGACGCCGCCACCGAGCACCACCACGGACTGCGGCACGAAGTCGAGCTGCAGGGCCTGCTCGGAGGTCATCACCCGACCACCGATCTCCAGACCCGGGATGGACCGCGGGCGCGACCCGGTGGCCAGCACCACGTCCTTGCCCACGAGCTCGCGGCCGTCCACGGTGACGGTGTTGGGCGCGGTGAGGCGGCCCTCGCCCTCCACGTACTCCACCTTGCGCGCCTTCACCAGGCCCTGCAGACCCTTGTGCAGCCGGCCGATGACGCCGTCCTTGTAGGCGTTCACGCGGCCCATGTCGATGCCCTCGAAGGTCGCGTTCACGCCGAAGCTGGCGCTCTCGCGGGTGCTGTCGGCCACCTCGGCGGCGTGCAGCAGCGCCTTGGTGGGCACGCAACCCTGGTGCAGGCAGGTGCCGCCCAGCTTGCCCTTCTCCACCAGGGCCACGGTGAGGCCCAGCTCGGCCGCGCGCAGGGCGGCCGCGTAGCCGCCGCTTCCGCCACCGAGGATGACGAGGTCGTGGGTGGGCTGGCTGCTCGACATGGACGCTCCTGGGGTGGATGTCGGGGGACCGGGCGGTGTGGCCCGGGAGAGGTCGGGGTCATCGTGCCATGTGGCGCAGGCCACGTCAGGTGGGCTCCCGGGTCGGTCGGGCCGCGGCCCGTCGGCCGTGGGAAAAACGGTGGACGCCCCCTTGGTGGGGTGCCACGCTGGGCGCAGTCGAGCACCGCGGACCGGCCGCGGCCCTGGCATCGGCGGGAAGGAGGTCACGTCATGACGAACGAGCACGTCACCGACGAGACCAGGCGCAAGTTCGAGGAGGCCCTCGCGGCCAAGAAGGCCCACGGCGGCACCGACGTGTCGGCCGAGGGGGGCCACGGCAAGGTGGAGCACCCCCACGGGCCCGAGACCTCGGGCGCCCAACAGATGTTCCGGCGCAAGAGCGTCTGAGCACCCGCAGCGCCGTCCGCGCGCGTGCGAGGAGCCCCCACCCGGTGCACGGCACCGGGTGGGGG
>NZ_KV824607.1:0-525 GCF_001816045.1 Kytococcus sp. HMSC28H12 | reverse complement strand
CCACCGCGGCGAGGCCGCCGCGATGCTGAGCCGCGAGTTCCTGCCCCAGCCGCCACCGGCCATCGCCGCCGCGCTGCACCACCACCCGCACGGGCCGAGGCCCGGCACCGCGCCGCCGCAGGTGGACCACGCCGACTGGTACGGCGAGCGCCTGGACTTCACCCCGTGGCCGCAGAAGGACTTCACCACCCGGCTGGTGCAGGCCATGCGCCGCACCGTGGTGGACGCCCCCGACGCCTTCCTGCGCGACGCCGACCCCGCATCGGTGCACGCCCGCGTGGTGGACGACCGGTTCGTGCGCCACTCCCTGGAGGCCCTCGACGGCCCCGACTCGCCCCTGTTGACCCCCCGTACCGAGGAGTACTCCGCATGACCCCCTCCGCCCGCGCCCTGGGGCGTGGCCTGCTCGGCGTGCTGCTGCTCGTGCTGGCCTGGTGGGTGTTCACCGCCGTGGCCGGCCGCACCGACCCGATGGCCGCCGCCATGCGCCCCGACCGCGTGCCCGGCGCCCTGGCCGAGCTGTGG
>NZ_KV824606.1:0-3155 GCF_001816045.1 Kytococcus sp. HMSC28H12 | reverse complement strand
GAGCGCCCACCCGCACCGGGTGGGCGCTCGCGCTGCCAGTAGGCTGCGCCCCGTGACCGAGCTCCAAACGAACCCCGTCCTCGTCGTCGACTTCGGCGCCCAGTACGCGCAGCTCATCGCCCGCCGGGTGCGTGAGGCCGACGTGTACTCGGAGGTCGTCCCGCACGACATGCCCGCTGCGGAGGTGCTCGCCAAGGAGCCCGCCGCGCTGATCCTCTCCGGCGGCCCGTCGTCGGTGTACGCCGACGGCGCCCCGCGCCTGGCCGAGGGCCTGCTCGAGGCCGGGGTGCCGGTGTTCGGCATCTGCTATGGCTTCCAAGCCATGACCCAGGCGCTCGGCGGCACGGTGGCCCACACCGGCCAGCGCGAGTACGGCTCGACCCCCGCCACCGTGGTCCCGGGTGTGGACTCGGTGCTCTTCGCCGGCCAGCCCACCGAGCAGTCGGTGTGGATGTCCCACGGCGATGCGGTGAGCGAGGCCCCGCAGGGCATGACCACCACCGCCTCCACCCCGGGCGCGCCCGTCGCGGCCTTCGAGGACCGCGAGCGCCGCCTCTTCGGCGTGCAGTGGCACCCCGAGGTCATGCACTCCGCGCACGGGCAGGCGGTGCTGGAGAACTTCCTGCGCGAGGGGGCTGGCCTGGAGGGCCGCTGGACCAACGAGAACGTCATCGAGACGCTCGTGGAGGACATCCGCGCCCAGGTCGGCGAGGACCGCGTCATCTGCGCCCTGTCCGGCGGCGTGGACTCCTCGGTGGCCGCGGCCCTGGTGCAGAAGGCCGTCGGCGACCAGCTCACCTGCGTGTTCGTGGACCACGGCCTGCTGCGCTCCGGCGAGCGCGAGCAGGTGGAGCAGGACTTCGTCGCGGCCACCGGCGTCGACCTGGTGACCGTGGACGCGACCGCCCAGTTCCTCGACGCGCTGGCCGGCCAGACCGACCCGGAGACCAAGCGCAAGACCATCGGCCGGGAGTTCATCCGCACCTTCGAGCAGGCGGCGCGCGACGTGGTGGCCGGTCGGGCGGGGGAGCACGCCGACGACGAGCACCCGGTGAAGTGGCTGGTGCAGGGCACCCTCTACCCGGACGTCGTGGAGTCCGGGGGCGGTGCGGGCACGGCCACCATCAAGTCGCACCACAACGTGGGCGGCCTGCCCGACGACCTGCAGTTCGGCCTCGTGGAGCCGCTGCGCATGCTGTTCAAGGACGAGGTGCGCGCCATCGGCCGCGAGCTCGGCGTGCCCGAGGTGATCGTGGCCCGTCAGCCCTTCCCCGGCCCGGGCCTGGGCATCCGCATCATCGGCGAGGTGACGGCCGACCGCCTGGAGACCCTGCGGGCGGCGGACGCCATCGCGCGCGAGGAACTCACGGCCGCCGGCCTGGACGACACGATCTGGCAGTGCCCGGTGGTGCTGCTGGCCGACGTGCGCTCGGTGGGCGTGCAGGGCGACGGGCGGACCTACGGCCACCCGATCGTGCTGCGTCCGGTGAGCTCCGAGGACGCGATGACCGCCGACTGGACGCGTCTGCCCTACGAGGTGCTGGAGCGCATCTCCACCCGCATCACCAACGAGGTGGACGAGGTGAACCGGGTGGTGCTCGACGTGACGAGCAAGCCGCCGGGAACCATTGAGTGGGAGTGAGGCGGAGCCGAACTCGGTGAGGTGGGAGTGAGGCGCAGGTCCCCCTCCCCTGACCGCCCGGAGATCCGTCTGTGGTCCACGTGCCCGCCCGACGGGGCGCACCCTTGGACCGCGCAGGCGGATCTCTGTGTGCGAGGGGCTCCTCCGGGCTAGGGGGTGCCCGGGCGGTTGCCGGCCCGGCCGGCGGTGAGGATCCACACGACGCCGGCCACGAGGCCCGCGGGCACGTGCAGCACGTTGGTGAAGAGGCTGAACAGCAGCACCGCGGCCGAGGCACCGGCCGGTGAGGCCCCGCCGGCCACGAGGATCGCCAGGGCACCGGCCTCGGTGACCCCCATCGAGCCGGGGGTCACCGGGAAGGCCGTGAGCAGGCGCCCCACCGCGTAGGCGGCGAAGGCCTGCACGGGGGAGATGTCCACGCCCATGAAGCGCAGGCACAGCCAGAACACCACGCCGTAGAGGCCGAGGAATCCGGCCATCCCGGCGGTCATGGTCCACCCGCCGGTGCGGACGGTGGTGGCGATGCGTTCGCGGAGTTCCAGCGCCACCCGGCGGAAGTCGTCGCGCTCCACCTCGAGACGTCCGATGAAGGGGCTTGCCAGCCAGCCGATGGACGACCCCAGCGACCCGGCCACGGTCCGCGAGGCCACGGCCAGGACGAAGAAGAGGAGCAGTCCGCCGCCGGCCACACCGCCCACGGTGAGGGCGAAGACCACCTGGCGCGGCAGGGTGCCCACGGCCTCCCAGAGCATCCACGCTGCGGCGATGGCCGGCAGGGCGGCCCGCCCCAGGATGTTCCACACGCCGATCACGGTGAGGGCCGAGGAGACGTCCTTGCGGGCGAAGCCCCAGCTGCGGAACATTGCATACGTGGCGCCCACGCCCACCGCGCCGCCGAGGGGGAAGGTGGTGGAGATCATCGTGCCCACGAGGTTGCTGATGACGGCCTGCCCGGTGCGCAGCCCACGGATGGACCCGGTCATCACGAACGTGTAGCAGAGCACCGCTGCCGAGGTGAGGCCAGTGAGCCACGCGATGTCCGAGGTGCTCAGGCGGCGCAGCTGGGTGCCGATCTGGCTCCAGCTCGTGTCGGCGATCCAGGGCAGGCCCCACACGATGATGACGCCGGCCACGGCCAGCCCCACGAACGCGGAGGCGATGCGGGCCGGGGAGAGGGGGGCGCCCTGGGGGTCCAGGTCGTCCTCGACGGTGTCGGGGGCCGGGGTGGCGGGGTGCTCGCTCATCGCCCGCCATCCTCCCTCACGCCCGGGGCGGGGCGGTGGCACTCGGGCACCGCGGGGGCGTCGTGTCCCGGTGGGGGTGTCAGCCCGTGGTGGGATGGGGCGCATGAGCGACGTGACCTACCACCGGCCCGACCCGACGGGCGGGGTGCCGCTGTTCGTCCGGGTGGGGGAGGCCGTGCTGGCCGTGGGGCACGGCGTGGACCCCACCTGGTTGGCCGCCGAGCTGGGGGCGCCGGCCGTCGAGGGGGCGGCGCCGCGGGTGGCCGCCG
>NZ_KV824605.1:0-837 GCF_001816045.1 Kytococcus sp. HMSC28H12 | reverse complement strand
GCCGCCGACTGCGCGCGCTGCTGGCCGCCGCCCACGTGGTGCGCACCGAGGGGTCCCTGCACGACGTGGTGCTCCTCCACGACCCGGAGCTGCTGCTCACCGTGCCCTTCTCCGGGGTGGCCGACCGCGTGGTCTGGGACGTCCACGAGGACCCGGCGGCCGCACTGCCCACGCGCTCCTACCTGCCCGGGCCCACCGGCACCTGGGCCGCGGCGGCCGTCCGCGCCGTGGAGCGCCTGGCCGAACGTCGCCTCACCCTGCTGCTCGCCGAGCACGCCTACGCAGGACGTTTCACGGGAAACCACACGGTGGTGCCCAACACCGTCCCCTGCCCGGCCGAGGAGCCCCCCGCCCCGGGCACCGACCGCGTGGTCTACCTGGGCAACGTGACGCGCCTGCGCGGCAGCGACGAGCTCGTGGCCCTGGGCCGTGCCCTCCACGAGGCCACCGGCGGCACCTGCACGCTCCACGTCATCGGGCCCGCCACGGGCGAGTGCGCCGCGGACCTGGCCGCCGCCCACGAGCGTGGCCACCTGGTGCACCACGGCTTCGTGCCCAACGCCGAGGCCGCCCGCCTGCTCGACGGCGCCCTGGCCGGCGTGAGCCTGCTGGGCGACCTGCCCAACTTCCGCCACTCCATGCCCACCAAGGTGCTGGAGTACATGGCCCACGGCCTGCCCGTGGTCACCACGCCGCTGCCGCTGGCCGTGACCGAGGTGGAGGCCGCGG
The DNA here is from genome assembly GCF_001816045.1 of Kytococcus sp. HMSC28H12. Lineage (NCBI taxonomy): Bacteria > Bacillati > Actinomycetota > Actinomycetes > Micrococcales > Kytococcaceae > Kytococcus > Kytococcus sp. HMSC28H12. The sequence goes on along the minus strand of NZ_KV824605.1, from coordinate 108 downwards.
ACTGCGGCGTGGTGGTGCCCTTCGGCCCGCAGGGCGTCGAGGAGGCCCTGGCGTCCCTCCTCGCCTGGCGCGAGGACGCCGCTGTCCGCACCGCGATGGGGGCCCGGG
>NZ_KV824604.1:0-3736 GCF_001816045.1 Kytococcus sp. HMSC28H12 | reverse complement strand
GGCGGCCAGGGCCACGCGCACGCGGGCGCCGACGGCGAGGCCCAGCAGCGCCAGGGAGCAGGCCACGACGGCCGCGATCGGGGACATGCCGGCACCGTAGCGAGGGCCCTCGGTCCGCCACGTGCGTCGTCCACACCCCACTACCCTGACGCCGTGACCACCCCCACCGCGTCCTCCCCGTCCACCGTCGCCCCGGACCGCCTGCGGGTGGTGGTGCTGCTCTCCGGGGCCGGCTCCACGGCCCAGGCCGTGTTCGACGCCGCCGCCGGTGACGCCCCGTTCACGGTGGTGGGCGTGGTGGCCGACCGGGAGGCCGAGGGCCTGCAGCGCGCCGCCGCGCACGGCATCGCCACGCAGGTGGTGGCTCCGCACGACCACGCCGACCGGGCCGCCTGGGACGCCGCCCTCGCCGACGCGGTGGACGCCCTGGCCCCGGACGTGGTGCTCTCCGCGGGCTTCATGCGCATCCTCGGCGCAGCCTTCCTGGACCGCTTCGGCGGGCGCACGCTCAACGCCCACCCGGCCCTGCTGCCGAGCTTCCCCGGCGCCCACGGCGTGCGCGACGCACTGGCCCACGGCGTACGGGTGACGGGCTGCACCCTCCACCTCGTCGACGCCGGTGTGGACACCGGCCCGATCGTGGCCCAGCGCGCCGTGGAGGTGCTCCCCGGCGACGACGAGGCGGGGCTCCACGAGCGCATCAAGGAGCGCGAGCGGGAGATGCTCGTGACCGAGCTGACCCGCATCGCCACCGAGGGGCTGCCGACCGGGCGCTGAGGGGGAGTGCGGCGCCCTAGACTGGGGCCACACGACTGGCGCAGGTGGGCCACCACCGGGAAGTGACGATTCGAGGGCATCGCCCGCCTGGGTGCCCCGGCAACCGACGAGACGGAGTCACCGTGAGCACCGAGTCCACCATCCGCCCCATCCGCCGCGCGCTGCTCAGCGTGTTCGACAAGACGGGCCTCGACGAGCTGGGTCGTGGCCTGGCCGAGGCCGGCGTCGAGATCGTCTCCTCCGGGGGGTCGGCCCAGCACCTGCGGTCCCTGGGCGTGCCGGTCACCCCGGTGGAGGAGGTCACCGGCTTCCCGGAGTGCCTCGACGGGCGCGTGAAGACGCTGCACCCCCACATCCACGCCGGGATCCTGGCCGACCGCACCCGCACCGACCACGCCCAGCAGCTCGAGGACCTTGGCGTGGCCGGCTTCGACCTCGTGGTGGTGAACCTCTACCCCTTCGCCGAGACCGTGGCCTCCGGCGCCGACCGTGACGCGATCATCGAGAAGATCGACATCGGTGGTCCGTCGATGGTGCGCGCCGCTGCCAAGAACCACGCCAGTGTGGCGGTGGTGGTGGACCCGGCGAGCTACCCCCGCGTACTCGAGGCCGTGCGCTCCGGCGGCCTGGACCTCGCCGCACGCCGCGAGCTGGCCGCCGCCGCCTTCGCCCACACCGCCGCCTACGACGTGGCGGTCTCCACGTGGATGGCGCAGGACACCGCCGCCGAGGGTGAGCAGTTCGGTGCCCACCGCTCGGCCGCCTGGGAGCTGGCCGACACGCTGCGCTACGGGGAGAACCCCCACCAGGCCGCGGCCCTGTACCGCGACGTGGTGGCCGGAGACGCCCCCGCCCCCGGCGTGGCCGGCGCCCAGCAGCTGCACGGCAAGGCCATGAGCTACAACAACTACGTGGACGCCGACGCCGCCTGGCGCGCCGCCCACGACCACGGCGACCAGCCGACCGTGGCCGTGGTCAAGCACGCCAACCCGTGCGGCATCGCCGTGGGGCCGGACGTCGCCACCGCCCACGCCCGCGCCCACGCCTGCGACCCGGTGAGCGCCTTCGGGGGGATCATCGCCGCCAACCGCGAGGTGACGCGCGAGATGGCCGAGACGGTCAAGGACGTCTTCACCGAGGTGGTCATCGCCCCGTCCTTCGCGCCCGAGGCCGTGGAGCTGCTCACCGCCAAGAAGAACATCCGCCTGCTCACCGCCCGGGCGCCGGAGCGGGCCGGCCAGGAGCTGCGCCCCATCAGCGGCGGCCTGCTCGTGCAGGAGCGCGACGTGCTCGACGCCCCCGGTGACGACGCCGCGGCTTGGGAGTTGGTGGCCGGCGAGGCCGCCGACGAGGCCACCCTGGCCGACCTGCAGTTCGCCTGGCGCGCGGTGCGGGCCACCAAGTCCAACGCCATCCTGCTGGCCAAGGACGGCGCGAGCGTCGGCATCGGCATGGGGCAGGTGAACCGCGTGGACTCCTGCCACCTGGCGGTCTCCCGCGCCGGCGAGGAGCGCGCCCGCGGCTCCGTGGCCGCCTCGGACGCGTTCTTCCCCTTCGCCGACGGCCTGCAGGTGCTGCTCGATGCCGGCGTGCGCGCCGTGGTGCAGCCCGGTGGGTCGATGCGCGACGAGGAGGTCGTGGCCGCCGCCCGCGAGGCCGGGGTCACGATGTACCTCACCGGTACCCGCCACTTCGCCCACTGAGTTCTGGGACGATGACGGACATGACCGCTCAGATCCTCGACGGACGCACGGTTCTCCAGGAGATCAAGGACGACCTCACGACCCGCGTGAAGGCCCTCCTGGACGCCGGCCACACCCCCGGCCTGGCCACCATCCTCGTGGGTGAGGACCCCGGCAGCCAGTGGTACGTGGGGGCCAAGCACAAGGACTGCGCCCAGATCGGCCTGCCCAGCTACCGCCACGACCTGCCGGCCAGCGCCAGCCAGGCCGAGGTGGAGGAGCTCATCGACGAGCTCAACGCCGACAACCGCGTGACGAGCTTCCTCGTGCAGCAGCCCACCGGCCTCGACGAGTTCGCGCTGCTCTCCCGCGTGGCCCCGCACAAGGACGTGGACGGGCTGCACCCCTACAACCTCGGCAGCCTGGTGCACGGGGTGGAGGCCCCGCGTGCCTGCACGCCGGCCGGCGTCATCGAGCTGCTGCGCCGCTACGAGGTGCCGTTGGAGGGCGCCGAGGTGGTGGTGGTGGGCCGCGGTCTCACCGTGGGGCGCCCGCTGGCGCTGATGCTCGCCGAGCGCTCGGTGAACGCCACCACCACGGTGGTGCACACCGGCACCCGCGACCTCGCCTCCCACCTGCGCCGCGCCGACGTGGTGGTGGCCGCCTCCGGCGTGCCCGGCATGGTGACCGCCGACATGGTGAAGCCCGGTGCCGCGGTGCTCGACGTGGGCGTCTCCCGGGTGGACGGGAAGATCGTGGGTGACGTGGCCGAGGACGTGGCCGAGGTGGCGGGCTGGGTCAGCCCCAACCCCGGCGGCGTGGGCCCGATGACGCGCGCCATGCTGCTGCGCAATGTGGTGGAGGCCGCGGAGCGTGACGCCGCCGCCTGAGCGCCGCGCCGGGTGGTCGGGGCCGCTGGCGGACAAGCGTGGCCCCTCCATCCGCCCCCTGGACCGGCTCGTGGACCTCGGGGCGTGGTGGCTGACCCTCGCCCTCCTGGCCGCCGGCACGGTGATGGTGGTGCTGCACGAGGTGCGTCCGGCCGTGATGGTGCTGGCCACCGGGGCGGCCCTGGGGGCGCTCCTGCGTGCGGTGCTGCCCGAGCGCCTCGCCGGCGGGCTGGTCACGCGCAGTCGGTGGGCGGACGTGCTCATGTGGCTGCTCATGTCCGGTCTGCTGTGGACGATGGCGCGCCTCATCCGCCTCTGAGGCGCTGCCGAGGCTCGACCAGCTGGCCTCACGCGACGAAGGGCCGACCCCGCACGGGGTCGGCCCTT
>NZ_KV824603.1:1150-7759 GCF_001816045.1 Kytococcus sp. HMSC28H12 | reverse complement strand
AGGTAGTGGACGGCCAGGCCGGCGGCCAGCGCCAGCGCCACCACCGCCACGAGTAGGTCCCCCACCCTCCACGAGGCCGCGGCCGCCAACCCCACCAGCCCGGCCACCACGGTGGGGACGCCCCACAGGAGCACGCGGCGGAAGGGGGCGAGCTGCAGCCGGTAGCGCTCCAGCGGGTCGTAGGGGGCCAGGAGCGGGTCGCGCGCCGGCCGGGCACGGTGGGCGGCCCACACCGCCGTGCCCACCGCCAGCCAGGTGGCCACGAACCCGGCCGCGCCGGCCCCACCGCGACCCAGCAGCTCGCTCGCCGGGGCGAGAGCCACCGAGGTCAGCTCGGACAGGGACGCAGGAGCTGCGGTCATGGGGCGGACCGTCCTTCGGGAACGGCGGGAGGGGCGCCGCCACGGTAGGCCACCCGCCACGGCCCGCGGGCGCGACGGCACGCCCCTCCTCCCTCCCCCGGGCCTCCCGGCGGCGGGCCCCGGTGCGCGAGGATGGGGGCGTGGAAGATCCCGAGACGACCCCCCAGCCCGCCGAGGCCCCCCGGGCCCTGCCCGATGCCGAGCCGGCGGCCCCGCACGATGCCGAGCCGGCGGCGCGGACCGACCTGCCGCCGGAGCACCTGCTGGCCGTGGCCACCGAGACCGAGCAGCACGTGGCTGCCGACGGGTGGGGCCAGCCGGACCGCGTGTTCGCCCTCGTGCGCACCACCGACCTCGCGGCGGCCGAGCCCGCCCTGGCCGCTGCCCTGAGCGACGCGGGCGTGCTCACCGCGGTGGAGCAGGAGCTGCCCGAGGGCACCGACCTGCAGGACTACCTGGGCCACCTCGCCTGGCCGGCCGGGGTGCAGGGCTGCGCGCTGGCGGTCGAGCGCCGCCGTGCAGCGCAGGAGGACGACGCCGAGACCGAGGCCGTGCGCCTGCTGGTGCTGGCCACGCGCGACGACGAGCGCCTCACCCTGGTGCGCCTGGCCCAGCACGACAGCGACGACGCCGTGGCGATCGCCCACCACGTGGCCGACGACCTGGCGGGCGCGCTCGCCGCGAGCCTCGAGGACTGAGCGGCCTCAGCGCGCCGCGAGGTGCTCCTCGCAGGTGGGCAGAGCGTCGGTCCGGCCCGCGGCGATCGCCTCGACCGCCTTGCGCGCCTCGGTGAAGTCGGTGACGGCCACGTCGTGCATGCCCTGCGGCACGTGGCCCACCACCTGCTCGCAGTTGTCCTCCGGTGCGAGGAACCACGTGGCTCCGGCCTCACGCGCGCCGTGCATCTTCTGCGCGATGCCGTCGATGGGGCCCACGGTCCCGTCGGGGTCGATGGTGCCGGTGCCCGCGACGTCCTGGCCCCCGGCGAGCGGACCCTCGGTGAGCTTGTCGTAGATGCCCAGGGCCAGCATCATGCCGGCCGAGGGGCCGCCCACCGAGCCCGCGTCGACGTGCACGTCCACCGGGCTGTCGGCCACGGTGCCCAGCTGCACACCGACGACAGCACGACCCTCCACCTGCTTCGTGGGGACCGTGACGGTGCGCTGCTTGCCCTTGCGCTGCACCACCACGCGGACCGTGGAACCGGCCCCGGCCCGCTGGACGGCCTGCTGCACCACCTGCACGGAGGTGGCCCGGGCACCGTCCACGGACACGATGGTGTCCTCCGCCCGCAGCCGTCCCTCGGCCGGGGCGCCCGGCACCACCTGCGCCACGACCACCTTCTCGGTCACCGGCACGCCCGCGGCGCGCAGGGCCACCGTCTCGGCGCTCGACTGCGATCCCGTCATCTGCGCGGTGCTCACCTTCTGCACCTGGTCGGCGGTCACGTCCTCGGGGAAGACGCGGCTGCGCGGGACGATCTCGTCCTGCCGGCCGAGCCACGAGGTGCCCACCTCCCACCAACTCAGCTCGTGGCCCGGGCCGCCGTACATGGCCACCGTGGTCATGCGCAGGGCACCGTCGGTGGGATAGGTCTGGTGGCCGTCCACGCGCAGCATCGGACCGTCGCCGGGGCCGTCCTCGGCGAGCACGTCGTATGCACCGCCGGAGGTGAACACGACGTAAGGGGCCGTGACCACGTTGGCCACCACGACGCCCACGACGAACAGCACGGACAGCACGAGGCCGAGCACGGCGAGCGGGTGACGGCGGCGGGCGGGGGGCGCCTCCCCGGGGGAGGTGTCGCGGGCCGAGGTCATTGCGACATCATCGCACCGGACCGTGGGCACCCCGGGAAGGTCCGGGCACCCACGGGTGTTCACCCCTCACCACGACAGGGAGGTCACGATGAGCCAGGACAACCTGCCCCAGGACGACGCGGGCGCCGACGACGAGCACACCCCGGGCGAGGGCGGCTCCGGGCAGCCCAGCGACCCGATGAAGGACATGCTGCGACAGTTCCTCGGCGACGCCGTGGACTCCCCCGAGGTGGACGAGATGCTCTCCGCGCTGGGCATGGGCGGAGCGGGGGCCGCCGCCGGGGGTGCCGGCGGCGCCGCGGCCAACCCGAAGGCCGCGATGATGGCGAACAACCCCGCGGCGTTCGGGGCGCTGCAGGCTCAGGTGCAGCAGATGTTCGCCGGCGGCGACGGGCCGGTGAACCAGCAGCTGGCCACCGACGTGGCCCGGCGCGCCGCCGCCCAGGGGGGCGACTCCTCGGTGGGCGAGGCCGCGCAGCGCGACGCCGAGCAGGTGGGCAACGTGGCCTCCCTGTGGCTCGACGCCGCCACCGAGTTCCCCGCCACCTCGGGGGCCGTGCAGGTGGTGAGCCGCGCGGAGTGGGTGGAGACCACCATGCCGGCGTGGGTCGAGGCGCTCACCCCGCTGGCCGAGGGCGTGAACTCGGCCGTGGCCTCCTCCCTGACCGACCGACTGGGCGACGACCCGGAGGCCCTGCGCTCGCAGCTCCCGCCGGGGATGTCGCTGCCCGGCGGCATGGACATGGAGGCCGTGATGGGCCAGATGGCCCCGATGATGGAGCGCATGTCCAGCTCGATGTTCTCGCTGCAGCTGGGCCAGGCCGCCGGGGCGCTGAGCCAGGAGGTGGTCTCCGGCACCGACGTGGGGCTGCCGCTGGTGCCCGAGGGAGGGGTGCTGGTGCTGCCGACCAACGTGCGTGCCTTCGCCGAGGGGCTGGAGATCGACCCCGCCGAGGTGATGCTCTTCCTCACCGTGCGCGAGAGCGCCCGCCAGCGCCTGTACGCCGGGGCGCCGTGGGTGCGCAGCCAGGTGCTGGAGGCGGTGCGCTCCTACGCCGCGGACATGCGCCTGGACACCGACGGCATCGAGGCCAAGCTGGGCTCGGTGGACCCCACCGACCCGGAGGCGATGCAGTCGGCGCTCTCCGGCGGGCTGTTCCACCCCGAGCCCAGCGAGCGGCAGAAGGCCGCGCTGACCCGCCTGGAGACCTGGCTCGCCCTCGTGGAGGGCTGGGTGGACGTGGTGACCGACCGCGCCACGCGCGGCACCCTGCCGCACGCCGACGCCCTGGCCGAGGTGGTGCGCCGCCGCCGCGCCACGCAGGGTCCGGCCGAGAAGACCTTCGCCGGGCTGGTTGGCCTGGAGCTGCGTCCGCGGCGCCTGCGCGACGCGGCCAACCTGTTCGCGGCCATGGAGGACAAGCACGGCGCGGCCGCCCGCGACGCGGTGTGGGACCACCCCGACATCGCGCCGGACGCCGCCGCCCTGGACGACGTGCTGGGCTACGTGGAGCGCTGGGGCACCAACGAGCCCGGCGAGGCCACCGGCACCGACTTCGACGCCGAGCTGGCCAAGCTGCTGCAGGACGAGGGCGGCGACGGCGGGGACCGCGACGGCGGGGACCGCGACGGCGGGGCCGGGGCGCGCTGAGCCTCAGCCCTCCGGGTGCGCCCAGCCGTGGCTGACGCCCTGGAGGAAGACCATCGCCTGGTCGTACCGCGGGTAGCGGCGCACGGCGGCCTGGAAGTCGGGACCGTGCCCGCGGTGCAGCAGGTGGGCCAGCTCGTGCACGAGCACCGCGTCCACCACCCAGTCGGGCATGGGCTGCAGCCGGTCGCTGAGCCGGATGGTGCCGCGCCCCGGGGTGCACGACCCCCAACGCGACCGCTGGTTGGCCACCCACCGGACGTCGACCGGCACGGCCACCCCGTGGAAGTAGGTGCGGTTGAGGCGCTGCGCGCGCTGCACGAGCGAGGCGGTCGAGCTGGCATTGCGCCGACGGCGCAGCACCCTGCCCACCAGCTCGGCCACCGCCCGCTCCTCCTCGTGGGGCGGCATGCCGGCGGGCACGGCCACGTGCACCCGGCCGTCCTGCCAGCGCGCCTGGAGGGTCTTGCGCCGCCGAGCGCTGCGGGTGACCACCACCTCGGGTGCCGGCTCGACCGCCGGCGGCGCCTCGTCGGCCCACCCGTCGGGCTCCCAGCCGCCGTCCTCCGGCGCAGGCCCGTCCCAGCCGTCGCCCTCCCAGCCGGGCAGCGGCTCCCCCATCGGCTCCCCCTGGGCGGTCATCGGCCGGTGAACTCCGGGTCGCGTCGCTCGGCGGCCGCGGCGATCCCCTCGGCGAGGTCCGCGGTGGTGAGCGTGACGCCCTGGGCGAGGGCCTCCCACTGCAGGGCGTCGGCCAGCGACCGGTGGCCGCCGTCGCGCAGCGCCACCGTGGTGAGGCGCTCGGCCTGCGGCGCCGTGGAGGCCACGGCCCGGGCCATGTCCAGGGCCTCGGGGAGCACGTCCCCCGGCTCGGCCACCCGCGAGGCGAGCCCGAGCCCCACCGCCTCGTGGCCCTTCACGCGGCGCCCGGTGAGCAGCATGTCGCGTGCCACCGGCAGCCCCACGGCCTGCGGCAGCAGCCAGGTGGAGGCCATGCCCGGGTGCAGCCCCAGGTGGGTGAACGGCATCGCCAGGGTGGCCCGCGAGGAGACCACGCGCAGGTCGCAGGCCAGCGCCACCGCGAGCCCCGCCCCGATGGCATGCCCGTTGACCGCCGCGATGGTGGGGACCTCGAGCTGGCCGAGGGACAGCCAGGTGGCGTAGAAGCGCGCCATGCGCTCGCGCAGGTCCGTGGCCGAGGCGTCCGGCTCAGCGACGATCCAGTCGAGCTGGCCGCCGGCGCAGAAGGCCGACCCGCGGCCCGTGACGACCACCGCCCGCAGGGCCCGGTGCTCAGCCAGCTGGCGCACCACGCGCGCCCACGAGTCGGTCATCTCCTCGCTCATGGCGTTGCGCTTCTGCGGCAGCGCCAGCTCGACGACCGCGACCTCGCCGGTGCCCTGCGGCAGCAGGTGCAGGGCGAGGTCGGGCAGCTCGGTGGTCTGCGCACCGGGCAGGGACAGGGGGGTCTGCTCGCTCATGGGCCGGACGCTAACCCCCTGACCCGGCCGCACCCACGGGCGCGAGGCGACGCGCTGTGGACGAGCACCCGGGGGGTTGATCTCGTCCACCACCCGGCGCGCGCTCCCGTCGGGCCTGTGGACGGAGGACCACCCGCACCCCGGCGGTGGTGTCAGGGTGCCGCCATGGTCGATCTGGTTCGCCTTCCCCACAGCCTGCGTCCCCTGGTGCGCGCCGACGGCGTCGTGCAGCTGGGCAGCCCACCCGGCCGCTGCCTGGAGGTGGACGGGCTCACCCCCGCCGAGGTGCGCTATCTCACCTCGCTGGCCGGACCGGCCTCCGAGCGCAGCGACCGGGCCGCCGCCCTGGCCGCCGGGCTCGACGAGGAGGCCCGCGAACGGCTGGTGGAGCGCCTCCGGCGGCTCGACGCCGTGCTCGACGTGAGCGACCCGCCCCGCGCCCGGGCCATGTGCGGCGCCCGCCGCGACCGGCTGCGGGCGGCCGTGCAGACGATGCAGGCCGCCGGCGGCACGGGTGGCTGGGACCGGGTGGAGGCGCGCGACCGGGCGACCGTGGTGGTGGACGACCTGGCGGGGTGGGCCGGGGACGTGGCGGTGGACCGCGTGCTGCACGGCCTGCGCGACCGGCTGCGCGAGGGCGGCGTGGGCCAGGTGCTGGGCCCGGTGGAGGCACCCCGCTGGTGGCACGGCCTGGGGGACCACGGGGCGGTGGAGTCCGCACAGCTGGTGGTGCCGGTGCTCACCACGCGCACCGCGGCGGTGGACCTGCGGCGGCTGGTGGAGACCGGCATCCCCCACCTGCCGGTGGTGGTGACGCCGGGCTGGGTGGGCATCGGGCCGCTGGCGGTCCCCGGCGCCGCGTGCGCGGAGTGCGTGGTGCGCCACGAGGTGCCACCCGAACAGCTGGCACTGGAGTGGGGCGGGCCGCAGGCCGAGAGCCCGACGCTCGAGCACCTGGCGCCGGTGGGTCAGACGCCGGTGGACCTCGTGGAGTGGGCGGTGCGGTGGGGTGCCCGCACGGCGCTGTGGGTGCTGGACACGTCGGACGGCCCGGGCACGGCGGACGGCACCGCGGAGCGGGCCACCACACGGGTGAGCGTGGTGGCCCACTCCCCGGTGCCGAGGGTGGAGCGGTTCGCGGTGCACCCGGACTGCTGGTGCACCGGTCGACGGGCCACGGCCTGAGCCGGGTCACGCCGCGACGGGGTGCTTGCGCGGGCGGCCGCGGGGGCGCTTGCGCGGCAGCACCCGACCGGAGTCGATGAGCTCGCCGCCCCACACGCCCCACGGCTCCCGGC
>NZ_KV824603.1:0-1130 GCF_001816045.1 Kytococcus sp. HMSC28H12 | reverse complement strand
GCCCCACACGCCCCACGGCTCGCGGCGCTCGAGGGCGCCCTCGAGGCACAGGGTGCGCACGGGGCAGTCGAGGCACAACGCCTTGGCGTGCTCGACGCCGGCGGGGGTGTCGGCGAACCAGGTGTCGGGGTCGTTCACGAGGCACGGCAGGGGGCTGCCGGCGGCACGGGCTTCGTCGATGAGGGTCTGGTGGTGATCTGCCAGGGCCAACATGCCTGGGAGTCCTTCCGGGGTCCTGCGGATGGGTGCCCGTCGGGGCCACGCACGGCTGCGCGGCGGTGTGGGACGGGGCGGCACGCGCCGGGGGCTGCGTGCGAGGGCACCGGGGTCCGGTCGGGGGACACGGGTGCCGTGGTGGGAGCGGCCGGTGGCCGGTCCTGGGCGCGGGGCGCAGTGGGCGCCGCGACGTCGCGTCAGGCCACCAGGGGGAACGCGGTCGAGGCGGAGCGATCTCGCGTCATGCGGCCGGTGGCCGGCACGAGGTCAACACGCCCACGGGCGTCCGTGGCGGCAGCGCGGGCATCGAGTGCCACTGCGGTGCAGGTCAGGGTGTTGATCATGGTTCTCGCTCCTCCTTCCTCGATCGCGGTCAGGTACCCACCCGGCAGGAGCCGCAGACGACTCCCGGAAGGTGTGGCCCCACCCTAGAAACCCCTCCACGGCGGGGGCAACCGATTTAACGGATCCGCCCGATTCGTGACCTTTTCGAGACCTGCGGGTCGCAGGAGGGCCGGCTCAGCCCGCGGCCTCCTCGCCGAAGACCTCGTCGGCCACGGCCTGCGGGTCCTCCCCGCCGAGCACCCGCATCACCGACGGACCGAAGCGCTCCAGCTTGGCCCGCCCGATGCCGGACACGCCCGCGAGGTCGGCCACCTCGCCCGGGTCGGCGGTGGCGATCCCCTCCAGCGTCACGTCGGTGAACACCGTGAACGCCGGCTTGGAGGTGTGCAGTGCCACCGCCTTGCGCCAGGCCTTGAGCGCCTCGAAGGTGGCCACGTCGTACTCCGGCGGGCAGTCGGCGCAGCGCCCCACCTTGGCCTGGGTGGCGTTCTCCAGCGGGACCCCGCACTGCCTGCACACCGCGGGCCGGGCTCGGCGCCGCGAGCGCCCGCCGCCGGGCTCGGCCGGGG